>NZ_JBEXVF010000053.1:0-67403 GCF_040629235.1 Amycolatopsis sp. NPDC005961
CTCTCCGCCGGACACGACGGCGAACCGACCCTCTCCGGCACCTACGTCGACTACGACCCCTCACCCCGCGAATACGACCTCGCCGTCGCCCAAACGATCCTGCGGGTCCACAACCGCGTCACCGACCTCTACAACCAGCCCATGAACCAGCTCGAACAACAGCTGCGGCTCACCGTCGAAGCGTTACGGGAACGCCAAGAACACGAACTGGTCAACAACACCGACTTCGGGCTCCTGCACAACACCGATCTCAAGCAGCGCCTCACCACCCGCACCGGCCCACCCACACCCCTCGACCTCGACGACCTGCTCTGCCGACGCCGCAAGACGAAATTCTTCCTCGCCCACCCCCGCGCCATCGCCGCGTTCGGCCGAGAATGCACCCGGGCACGCGTCTACCCCGACACCGGCGTCCTCGACGGCAAACGCGTCCACACCTGGCGCGGCGTCCCCATCCTGCCCTGCGACAAGATCCCGATCACCGACACCGGCACCACCTCGATCCTGGCCATGCGCACCGGCGAAGACGACGCCGGCGTCATCGGCCTCCGTCCCCAGTCACTGCCGGACGAGTACCAACCCGGGTTGAACGTCCGGTTCATGGGCATCAGCGACCGCGCCGTCACGTCCTACCTGGTCAGCGCCTACCACTCCGCCGCCGTCCTGGTCCCGGACGCACTCGGCGTGCTCGACGACGTGGAGGTCGGCCGATGACGACCATGGACTCCCGGACCGCCGCCCGCCCCCTCGCCGACGTCCTCGCGTGGAGCAAGAGCCTGGTCGACCCGGCTTTGCGCACCGCGGCCGAGCGGCTGCCCGAGACGATGCGGCGGATCGCCGGCTACCACTTCGGCTGGGAAGACGCCCACGGCGAGCCGTCGTCGGCGGACGGCGGCAAGGCGTTGCGGCCTGCGCTCGTGCTGCTGTGCGCGGAAGCCGCGGGCGGTACCCCGGCGGACGCCGTGCCCGCCGCCGTCGCGGTCGAGTTCGTGCACAACTTCTCGCTGCTGCACGACGACGTCATGGACGGCGACACCACCCGGCGGCACCGCCCGACGGCGTGGACGGTGTTCGGCACCGGGCCCGCGGTGCTCGCCGGAGACGCGTTGCTGAGCGTGGCGTTCGAACAACTGACGCCCGACGGCGCGAGGCTGCTGTCCCAGGGTGTGCTCGAACTGCTGGAAGGCCAGGCCGCCGACGTCGACTTCGAGCAGCGCGACGACGTCACGCAGGCGGAGTGCGTCCGGATGGCCGGCGGCAAGACGGCGGCGTTGATCGGCGCCTCCTGCGAGCTGGGCGCGCTGCTCGCCGGGCGGCCCGAGGCGGCGCCGCGGTTCGGCGCGTTCGGCCGGTCGATCGGGCTGGCGTTCCAGCACGTCGACGACCTGCTCGGGATCTGGGGCGACCCCGCGGAGACGGGCAAGCCGGTGTACTCGGACCTGCAGAACCGCAAGAAGTCACTCCCGGTGGTGACGGCGCTGGCGTCCGGCACCTCGGCGGGCGCGGAGCTGGCGACGCTGTACTCCGGCACCGACCCGCTGGACGACGTCGAGCTGGCCCTCGCGGCCACGCTCGTCGACGAAGCCGGCGGCCGCCAGTGGAGCCAGGCCCAGGCCGCGGCACTGGTGGCGAAGGGCCTGCGCGAGCTGGCAACGGTGAACCCGGTCTCCCGCCCGGCAGCCGAACTGGCCGCCCTGGCCCGCCTGATCACCACCCGCACCCACTGACCCCGTGATCGAAGCGCCAACTCCCGTGATCAGAACGCCAACTCACGTGATTGAAGGGTCGACACGCCGCGGTAGGCCGGTGGCTGCCGTGTCGACCCTTCAATCACGCGTGTCGACTCCTCAATCACGCGTGTCGACCGTCTGATCACGGTTACTTGCCGGGGCGGGTGAGGCCGGCTTTGTCCGCTTTGAGGCTCAGGATGTTCTTGTCCGTGTCGCCCAGGGCCTTCGTGACCTGTGCCGACGCCGGTGATGTCGACAAGTCGATCAAGCGGATCGGGTTGTCCAGCTTGATGTACGTCGGGATGTACTCCGCCTTGTCGACCTTCCAGCGGTCGCCGTCGCGGACGAAGCGGAAGCGGGCCGCCGCACCCTCCTCCGTGTCACCGCGCGGCTCGGAGTGGCGGGCGACGCTGTTGCCGAGCCCGTAGGCCACCCACTTGTCGCCGATCTTTTCGAACGGCTGGACGACGTGCGCGTGGTGGCCGACGATCAGGTCGATGTCGTCCGACGCCAGGAGCTTCTTGGCCTGCGACCGCTGCTCGGCCGTCGGGTCGTGCTGGTACTCGACACCCCAGTGCAGGCTCGCGATCACGACCTGCGCCCCGGCCTCGCGCGCTTTGCGAGCCGACGCCAGGACGTCGTCGACGTCGATCTGGTTGGCCAGCCACGGCTTCCCGGCCGGCACCTTGATGCCGTTGAACCCGAAGGCGTACGACACCTGCGCGACCTTCACGCCGTGGACGTCGAGGATCAGCGGTTTCGCCGCTTCGGCGGCCGACCGCGCCGAGCCCGTGTGCTTGATCCCGGTGGCGTCGAGCTTGTCCAGCGTCCGCTTCACGCCGTCGGCGCCCTGGTCGATCGTGTGGTTGGACGACGTCGAGCAGGTGTCGTAGCCGGTGTCCTTGAGCGCGTCCGCGATCTCCGGCGGTGCGCTGAACGACGGATAGCCGCTGTACGGGCCGCCTTCCGGCGCCAGCGGCGTCTCGAGGTGGCAGATCCCGAGGTCGGCGCCGGAAATCAGCGGCTTGATCCCGGCGAGCAGCGGCCGGTAGTCGATCTTCCCGCCGCCGTCGGCCTCGGCCTGCTCGGTGAGCGCCGGGTGGATCAGGACGTCGCCGGTCGCGACGACGCTGAACGAGCCGTCCGGCGCGGCCTCCGACGAGGTGGGAGCCGTCTCCGGGAACGGCGTCGGCGCCGGACCGGACTGCGGCGGGCTGCTGCACGCGGCCGCCAGGACGGCGACCCCGGCGAGCGCGGCGACGCGGAGCTTCGTCATCGGTCCCCCTGCTGCTGTGGTCCGGCCATCCTGCCATCCGGACGAACCCGGCACGTGCGCCCTCCCGTTCAACGGAAACTTCCACCACAGTCGACAACACCGATCAGAACATTCGCACAAGACAAAACCGGACAACGTGCAGGACAGCCCCGAAAAAATACGATAAATCACGCGGGCGTGTGCCACGATGCAACTACCCAGAGTAGGTATCGCTCCGCTAACTGCGACTTGACGCTGCACGAACGGGTGTTTTGTAATACCAGTCACTCACCGGCGCCCCCACGCGCCACTCGAACCCCGGCCTACTTGGGAGCAACGATGTCCCCACACTCGCACAGGCTGCGCACCTGGAGCGTTGTTGGTTGTTGTTTGATTTCCGGCGTCCTGATGGCTTCGTGCTCCTCCGGCAAGACCGAGGCGCCCGCATCGCAGCAGGCGCCCGCCAACGGCAAGATCACCCTCTACTACCTGCAGAAACAGGGTGACCAGCAGTACTTCGTCGAGCAGGCGCAGGGGGCGCAGGAGAAGGCGAAGGAGCTCGGCGTCGAGCTCAAGGTCGTCAACCTCGGCCAGGACGCCAACAAGGCGATCACCGAACTGGACGCCGCGGTCGCGCAGGGCGCGAACGGCGTCGCCATCGTCGTCCCGGACCAGGCCATCGGCCCGCAGGTGATCGATAAGGCGAAGAGCGCGGGCATCCCGATCATCGCCTCCGACGACGTCATCAAGGACGGCACCGGCGCGAAGGCCCCGTTCGTCGGCTTCAACGGCAGCCAGATGGGCGACTCGGTCGGCACCGAGGCCGGGAAGCTGTTCAAGGCGGCCGGCTGGACCGCCGCCGACACGAAGATCATCAGCGCGTACAAGCAGGACCTGAGCGTCTGCACCGACCGCGTCAACGCCGCCAAGTCCGCGTTCGCGAAGGCCGGCGACCCGGGCGTCCAGGTGATCGACGTCGGCACCGACAACTCCCCCGTCGACGCGCAGAACCGCTCCGGCGCGGTGATCGGCTCCAACCCCGGCGTCAAGCACTGGGTCGTCTGGGGCTGCAACGACGAGAACGAGACCGGGGTCGTGACCGCGCTCGCCAACTCGGGCGTGCAGGCGAACAACATCATCGGCGTCGGGCTCGGCGCCTACCTGGACTGCAAGGACTGGGCGGCCGGCAAGGACACCGGCAACAAGTCCGCGCTGTACATCTCCGGCGCCGAGGTCGGCCGCTCGGCGATCCAGGTGCTGGTGGACAAGGTGAAGAACGGCAAGGAGCTGCCCGCGGAGACGATCGCGAAGACCACGATCGTCAACAAGGACAACTACAAGCAGGCCGGCGTCAACTGCACCTGACCGAACTCCCGCGGGCGGTGCCGTGCGCACCGTCCGCGGGCTCCACCGCTCGAAGGGCGATCATGTCCAGCTCTCCTGCCGCGCTCGCCGTCGAGGGCATCGGCAAGCGCTTCTCCGGCGTCACCGCCCTCGACGACGTCTCGCTGGAGTTCCGCTCCGGCGAGGTGCTCGCGTTGATGGGCGAGAACGGCGCCGGGAAGTCGACGCTGCTGCGCGTCCTCTCCGGCGACCAGGGCCCCGACGACGGGCGCCTGCTGCTCGACGGCACCGAGGTCACGTTCGACACCCCGCGCGCGGCGATGGCCGCCGGGGTCCGCGTGATCTACCAGGAACCCGAGATCATCCCGCACGTTTCGGTGGCGGAGAACGTCTTCGTCGGCGAGCTCCCGGCCAAGGCGCGCGTGTTCAACCGCCGCACGCTGCTGAAGGCGACGCAGGACGCACTCGCCGAGTACGGCTTCGAAGGCGTCCTCAACCCGGCGACGCTCGGTGTCGCGCTGTCGGCCGCCCAGCGCCAGATCGTCGAGATCCTGCGCGTCCTCACCGCGGCCACCCCGCCGAAGGTGATCGCGTTCGACGAGCCGACGTCGTCGCTGTCCGAGCACGAGGTCGAGGCGCTCTTCCGGCTGATCGGACGGCTGCGCGACAGCGGCGTCGCGGTCGTCTACGTCTCGCACCGGATGAAGGAGATCTTCCAGCTCGCCGACCGGGTCGCCGTGCTGCGCGACGGCAAGCTCGTCGGCGTCCAGCAGGTCGCGGAGACCGACGAGCCCGGCCTGGTCCGGATGATGATCGGCCGCGACCTCTCGGCCCTCGAACGCCGCACCACGCAGGACACCGGCGACGTCGTGCTGAAGCTCGACGACATCACGACCGACGACGTCACCGGCATCTCGCTGGAGGTCCGCGCGGGCGAGGTCGTCTGCCTGGCCGGGCTGGTCGGCGCCGGACGCTCCGAGCTGGCCCGCGCGATCGTCGGCGACCTGCCGATCCGGTCGGGCACGGTCGAGCTGGACGGCAAGCGGCTGCGCGCGCACAACCCGGGTGACGCGGTCAAGGCCGGCATCGGCTTCGCGCCCGAAGAGCGCAAGACGGACGCGTTGCTCATGCAGCGGTCCGTCCGCGACAACATCTCCATCTCGGTGCTCGACCGCCTTCGCCGCTTCCGCGTCGTGAAGCGGGCGAAGGAACGCGCGCTCGTCGAGGAGTACATCAACGAGCTTCGCGTGCGGACGCCGTCGATGGAGCAGGAAGTCCGCAAGCTGTCCGGCGGCAACCAGCAGAAGGCGGTCCTCGCACGCTGGCTCGCGCGGCGTCCGAAGCTGCTGATCCTCGACGAGCCGACCCGCGGGGTCGACGTCGGCGCGAAGGCCGAGATCTACCGGATCATCGACGGTCTCGCCGCGGAAGGCATCGCGCTGCTGGTCATCTCCTCCGACCTGCCCGAGGTGCTGACGCTGGCCGACCGCATCCTCGTGATGCGCGCCGGGCGCCTGGCCGGCGAGATCAGCCGCGAAGACGCGACCGAGGAAGCCGTGCTGACCCTCGCCATCCCCGAAACCGAACCCGCAGTAGAAGAACAGCAGGAGATCGGCGCATGAGTACCCCCACCAAGGAAACGACGGCCCCCGCCGCACCCGCGCAGCCGAGCGCCGCGCGCCGCGTGCTCACCGGCATCGGCGTGCAGAACTCCAGCCTGATCATCACGCTGATCGCGTTGATCGTCCTGCTGAGCATCCTGAACGACAACTTCCTGCGCACCAACAACCTGCTGCTGATCGGCAGCGCGATCACCATCATGGGGCTGCTCGCCCTGGTGCAGACACTGGTGATCATCCTGGGCGCGCTGGACATCTCGGTCGGGTCGATGGCCGGGCTCGCCTCGGTCATCTCGGCGATGGTGTTCACCTCGACCGGCAGCGCCGGGGTCGGCATCCTCGCCGCGGTCGGCGTCGGCATCCTCTGCGGCCTGATCAACGGCATGATCATCATCTTCGGCCGGGTCAACCCGGTCGTCGCGACGCTGGCCATGCTCGCCACCTACAAGGGGGTCGCGCAGGTCATCTCGGACGGCAAGTCGCAGGGGTACACCGGCGGCGACGACCTGTTCATCTTCCTGGCCAAGGGCGCGATCGCGGGCCTGCCGTCGCTGGTGTGGGTGTTCCTGATCGTCGCGGCGCTGCTGCACTTCCTGCTCAAGTACACCGACATCGGCCGCAACGTCTACGCCATCGGCGGCAACGACACCGCCGCGCGGCTGGCCGGCATCAACATCAACCGGTACATCATCGGCGTGTACGCGCTGGCCGGCGTGGTCGCGGCGGTCGCGGGCGTGCTGATCACCGCGCGGACGGGCTCCGGGCAGCCGGTGTCCGGGTCCGAGGGCCTGGAGCTGCAGGCCGTCACCGGCGCGGCGCTCGGCGGCACGATGCTCAAGGGCGGCCGCGGGTCGATCATCTCCACGGTGCTCGCGGTGATCATCCTGGGCGTGCTCGACAACGGCATGTCCGGGCTGGGCATCAACCCGTTCTGGCAGAACGTCGCCCACGGCGCCCTGCTCGTGATCGCGGTCGTGCTGCAGCAGCTGCGCAGCGGAGAGCGCCGCGTCGGCCTGCCCGAGTAGCGGGTGAACCTCCACGCCCGGATAGTGGACGAACTGGGCAGGCTCATCGTGGAAGGCGTCCTCGGGGACGGGCAGCCGCTCGTCCCCGAGGAGCTCGGCCGCCGCTTCTCCGCTTCCCGGACAGTGGTCCGCGAAGCGTTGCGCGTGCTGGAATCCAAGGGCATGGTGACCGCGCGGCCGCGGGTCGGTACGTGGACGCTGCCACCGGAGGCGTGGGACGCGATCGACCCGGACGTCATCGCGTGGCGCGTCAACGGGCCCGACGGCCGCAAGCACCTGCACGAGCTGCAGGAGCTGCGGCTGACCATCGAGCCGCAGGCGGCCCGGCTGGCCGCGCACCACCGGCGTCCGGGCGAGCTGTCGGCGATGGCCGCGGCCTACGAGCTGATGGCGGACGCGGTGGAACGCGGGGACACCGCGGCCTTCCACGACGCCGACTCGGAGTTCCACGCGGCCTTGATCCGCGCTTCCGGCAACGCGCTCATCGCGCAGCTGCAGGTGCCCGTCGTCGCGGCACTGCGGGCGCACGGCGAGCCGCTGGAGCTCGTCGCGCACTCCCGCGTGCTGACGCTGGTGCTGGCGAAGAACGCCGACGGGGCCGAATCCGCGTCGCGCCGGTTGCTGGAAACCGTTGCGCCGTACCGCTCACCGGCACCTTGACACGTCCACCGGGAAGCCTGAACACTCGCTGCGACCCACCCGCCGCCATGACGTGCTGAGGAGGACGCATTCATGCGTTTCCCGGGTATTCGTGGCTTCGGCGTGCTCGCGGCCGCTGCGGTGGCGGGCAGCCTGTTCACTGCACCGGCGGCCACCGCGGCAGCCCCGCCGGCCTGCCCGATCACCGACCAGATGGTCGCGGCGGGCAACTACTGGGTGACCAACGGGACGAACCTGGCCGCCCCGGACTGGCAGAACGCGACGTTCCACGTCGGCAACCTCGCGCTGGTCCGGACCACCGGCCAGTCCAACCACAAGACGCTGCCGTGGGCGCAGGCCAACAACTACCAGCTACCGCTCGACCCGAAGCGGCCGTTCTTCCCGGACAACCAGGCCGCCGGCGAGGCGTACCTGGACCTGTACACGTACTTCCACCCGGAGATCTCGCTCGACTCGATCCGCACCCGGATCAAGGACGAGGTCGCGTCCGTGCAGGCCGGGCACCGCGACTACTGGAACTACGTCGACGCGCTGAACATGGCGATGCCGTCGTTCGCGCGGATGAGCGTCATCGACCACGATCCGTCCTATTCGGACGCCATGGACAAGCTGTTCAAGTCGTCGGAACACAAGCTGTACAACGAGTTCACGGGCCTCTGGTACCGCGACGCGCGGTTCGCCGGCTCGGGCGTGTTCTGGTCGCGCGGCAACGGCTGGGCCCTGGCGGCCTTGACGAAGGTGCTGCAGGTGCTGCCGACGGACGACCCGCGCCGGCCGGAGTACCTGCGCGTCTACAAGAAGATGGCCTCGACGCTGGCGCTGGTGCAGCGCCGTGACGGCTTCTGGAACTCGGACCTGCTGAACCCGTGGGACCACGGCGGCCCGGAGACGAGCGGCACGGCGTTCTTCACGTACGGCATCGGCTGGGGCATCAGCGCGGGCGTCTTGGACGCGAAGCGGTTCCGCCCGGTGGTGGACAAGGCGTGGACGGCGCTGTCGACGAAGGCGTTGCAGGCCGACGGCAAGGTCGGTTACGTGCAGCCGGTCGGCGACCGCCCGGCGACGGCGCAAGCGTCCGACACGGCGGCTTACGGCGTCGGCGCGTTCCTCCTGGCGGGCCAGGAAGTGGCCAAGCTGCAGGGCTGCTCGGCCGAGTAGGTCAGCGCAGGCAGTCGCCGGGGTCGCCGCGGGTCAGGGCCGGGTCGGTCTGGGGGAACGTCTTCGCCGCGCCGGGGCCACTCGTCCGGTGCTCGAACCGGACCGTCACGCGGCCGTGGCCCGCGCCCTGGACCCAGCCCGTGCCGAACTCTTCGTGCACCACGTCGTCGCCCTGCCGCCACTCCGACGGCGGCGGGGCGGCGACCGGGGCCGCGGCGGTGACCACCGTCGAAGCCGGGGCTTCCGGAACGGAGAGGCTGAACAGCGCGTCCTGGTGCGGCACCGACAACCCGCTGTACGCGACGCCCGCCAGCCGGATGCCGCCGAACTCCGCCGGGTCCAGCAGCAGGCGTTCCGCCACCGCCGAAAGCTCCGCCAAGTCGTCCGTGGGCGCGGAGATCGTCTCGGAGCGGGTCACCGTGTGCATGTCCGTGTGCCGCAGCTTGATCACCACCGTGCGGGCCACGCGCTCGGCCTTGACCAGCCGCTTGTGCGCCCCCACCGCGATCCGCCGGACCTCCGCCCGCAACGAGGCCAGGTCCTTGATGTCCGTGTCGAACGTCGTCTCCGCGCTGACCTGCTTGGTCTCGCCGCGGTCGGCCACCGGGCGGTCGTCGAAGCCCGTCGCCAGGCGACGCAGATCGCGGCCGACCACGCCGCCCAGCGTCGCGACCGCGTCCTGTTCGGACAGTGCCGCCAGCTGCCCGAGCGTCTGGACGCCGACGAACCGCAGCTTGCCCTCGGCCACCGGCCCGATGCCCCACAGCGCGCGCACCGGCAGCGGCGCGAGGAACTCCCGTTCGGTGCCCTGCGGCACCACGAGCAGGCCGTCCGGCTTGGCTTCGTCCGACGCGATCTTGGCGATCTGCTTCCCGTTGCCCGCGCCGATCGACGCCACCAGCCCGGTCTCCTCGCGGATGCGGGACCGCAGCGAGGCGCAGAAGGAAGTCACCTCGTCGAGCGACGCGCCCGCCAGCGCCGGCGGCTCGGCGAACGCCTCGTCCAGGGAGATCTTCTCCAGCACCGGCGCCACCGACGTGACGACGGCGAAGACCTCCTGGCTGAGCCGTTCGTAGACGCGGAACCGCGGCGGCACGATCACGCCGTTCGCCGGGAGCAGCCGCCGCGCCTGCGCCATCGGCATCGCCGACTTGATGCCGAACGCGCGGGACTCGTAGCTCGCGCCCGCGACGACACCGCGTGGCCCGGTGCCGCCGACGAGCACCGGACGCCCCGCCAGCGTCGGGCGGGTGAGCTGCTCGGCCGACGCGTAGAAGGCGTCCAGGTCGAGGTGGATCACCCAGCGGGCCACGTCAGTCCCCGCCGGTGGCGTCCAGCAGCTGGTGCAGCGCCTTGGTGTAGCTCTCGAACGCCGCGCGCCCGGCCGCGGTCAGCCGGACCAGCGTGACCGGCGTGCGGTGCTCGTAGGCCTTGGTGATCTCGACGTACTCGGCGTCCTCGAGCTTGCGCAGGTGCGTCGAGAGGTTGCCGGCCGTCATGTCCAGGAGCTGCTGCAGGCGCGGGAAGGTGATCTGGTCGTCGGTGTGGAGCCCGGCGAGCGCGACGGTGACCCGCAGCCGCGCCTGGGCGTGGATGACCGGGTCGAGCTGCGGCAGGTCGCTCATCGGCGGCCGGACTTCTCACGGACGAAGTAGACGATCGCCGCGAGCAGGAAGCCGCCGCCACCGCACAGCGCCAGCACCAGGAAGTTGGCCGGGAACCCGACCACCACGCTGAGCCCGGCCGAGACGATCATCCACGTGCCGAGGCCGTACATCAGCTTGTCCTGCCAGAGCATGCCGCCGGCGAGGTACAGGCCACCGGTGAGCAGCAGCCAGGTGCCCGACCACAGCAGCGACACCTGGTCGGAGGTCAGCGACCCGAACTGCGTGATCCGGATGTCGATCACGCTCAGGCCGATCGAGGAGAGCGCCCAGCTGTAGCCGTACATCGCGCCGACCGTCCGGGACGGGCCGCGGATTCCCCGGCCGGCCCGGGCGCTCACGTATCCGGTGTAGGTGATCGCGAAGACGAACAGCACCGCGACGAGCACCCCGCAAAGCCAGCCGGGCACGCTCGCGGTCTGCGTCGCGAAGTAGGTGAACCCCCAGCCGAGCAGCCAGGCGAAGGCCCACGCGGCGAGCATGCGCGCGGGGCCCCCGCCCAGTTCCCGGCGGTTGCGCCGGGACTGCTGGGCGATCAGGTTCAGCGACTCCTCCGCCGACATCGGCTCGTCGTCCACCCGTCCCGCCCTTCGTCCGCGCAGACCCCTCAGTACTGCACGGAGGTTAACAAGCACTTACAGCCGCGCCGTGTCCAGCCGGAACCGGCGCACCACGACCAGCGCGGGCACGACCAGCCAGCCCGCCAGCACGAGCACCGCGACCCACGTCCCGGACGCGTGCGTCAGCGGGTCGACACCGACGCGACGCAGCCAGTAGGTCGGCACGAAGTGCGCCAGCGTCGTCATCCAGCCGGGCAGGAACTCCAGCGGGATCCACAGCCCGCCGAGCATGCCGAGCGGCATCATCAGCGCACCGGTCACCGCGCCGACCGTGTCGCCCTTGCCGAACAGGCCGATCGCCAGCCCGAGCACGGCGAACGGCAGCGTGGCCGCCCACAGGAAGACCAGCAGCCGGCCCCAGTCGGCCAGCCCGAGCTGCTCGCCGCGCAGGAAGCCGACGAGGAAGATGACCAGGAGCACCGGCAGGGCGACGGCCATCGCCGAGGCGACCTTCACCGCCAGGTAACCGGGGCCGCGCATCGGCGTCAGGCGGATCTGGCGCTGCCAGCCGTCGGTGCGCTCCTGCGCCACCCGGGTGCCGGTGAACAGGGCGCCGCCGCTGGCGCCGTACGCCGCCATGGTGATCATCGTCTGGGTGCTGGAGTGCAGGCCGTTGTCCAGGAGCGTGTCGCCGAAGATGGACCCGAACAGCAGGTACATCGCCGTCGGCATGCCGATGGTGAAGATCGTGAACTGGGGACTGCGGACGATCCGCTTGATCTCCAGGCTCAGGTAGGTGGTGTTCACGCGGCCGCCCCTTCGGTCTCGTCTGCGGTGAGCGCCAGGAAGGCCTCTTCGAGGCCCAGCGCGGTGATTTCGATGCCGCCCGCCTGCGGGTACTTCGCCAGCAACGCGCGGATGGCGGCGTCGGAGTCGGAGCAGGCCAGCTCGGCGCGGCCGGCGCGCAGCTGGACGGTCGTGACACCCGGCAGCGCGGCCAGGTCGGTTTCGGTGGCGTCCGGCACGACGGCCTTGAGCACCCGCCCGGACACCCCGGCCCGGACTTCGGCGACCGGGCCGTCGGCGACGACGACGCCGTGGCGCATCAGCACGACGCGGTCGGCGTAGTCCTCGGCCTCGGCGAGGTAGTGCGTCGCGAACAGGACGGTCCGGCCGGTGGCGGCGAACTCGCGGATGGCCGCCCAGAACGCACGTCTGCCGTCGACATCCATCGCGGCGGTGGGCTCGTCGAGCACCAGCACCTGCGGGTCGCCGGCCAGCGCGAGGGCGAAGCGGACGCGCTGCCGTTCGCCGCCGGAGAGCTTGCCGCAGCGGCGCTTGACGAGGTTCTCCAGGCCGGCCCGCGCGATCACCTCCGCGGCGGGCAGCGGCTTGACGTGCGTCGAGACGATGAGGTCGACGATCTCGCCGACGGTGGCGTCCCCCAGCAGCGCACCGTTCTGCATCATGGCGCCGACCAGCCCGCGGTCGACGGCCTCGCGCGGGCTGCCCCCGGCGACGGTCACCGCCCCCGCGTCCGGCTTGGTCAGCCCGAGCAGCATGTCGACGGTGGTCGACTTGCCCGCCCCGTTCGGCCCGAGCAGCGCGACCACCTCGCCGCGCGCGACCTCGACGGAAACCCCGTCGACGGCGGTGACCCGCCCGAACCGCTTGGTCAGCCGCTGGAGCGCGAACGCCGGTCCCCCAGTCATGGCGCTCTCCTTTCGTCCGTGGACTTTGCATCGCAAAGTCGCTGCGAACTTTGTAACACAAAGTCCGCGCAATTTCAAAGCCTACGTTTCCGGAAAGCACGAAAAGCGGGGTGCCGGGCAGCGTGCCCGACACCCCGTCCGTCACGGGTTTCCGCTGGTCAGCCGGTGAACCGCCCGGCCACCAGACCCTGCGTGGCACCCAGGTCGGCCTTGCGCGGGGACGTCGGCTGGAGCAGCGACCTCCAGAGCCACTCGCGGCCGCGCCAGTCGGCGACGTCGGTGGCCACGCCGGCCGCGCGGGCCTCGTCGAGACGGGACTGCTCGCGACGAGCGAGCGCGTAGCGAACTGCGACCGGGTCGTCTCGCTCGACGTCCCGCAGAGCCTCCCGGATACCCTCGGCCGTATCGCGCGGCATCATGACGGCGAGCAGATCCGGCAGCTTCTCGACAGTCATGACGTTCTCCATTTTCTTGGCTTTCCCTCTGACCCTTAGCCGGGAGACCGGCCAGATGGACAGGCCATCAGCCGCCGGAGGACACCGGCTTGCCGCCGACCTGGTCGACGGTCGACTGCGACGTGACACCCTCGACAACCCGGCCTCACAACAAAACGGGGTGCCGGGCAGCGCGCGCGACACCCCGTCCGTCACGGGTTTTCCGCAGGTCAGCCGGTGAACCGCCCGGCCACCAAACCCTGAGTCGCGCCGAGATCGGCCTTCGCCGCGGTCGGCGCCGGGGGCGTCGGCTGGGGCAGCGGGGCGCACTCGACGTCGGCCGTGCGGCCCGGCTTGCGGGCCGGGAGCGCGCCCGTCGCCAGGTAGTCCGCGATCTTGTTGTCCACGCACGCGTTGCCGCGCGGGGTGATCGCGTGGCTCGTGCCACCCGGCTCCGCGATCAGCGACGCGCCGGGGAAGCGGCTGCGGACCTCGAGGCTGCCCGGGAACGGCGTCGCCGCGTCCAGGGTCTCGTCGATCATCAGGACGCTCTGGACGCCGCGACCGTCGACCTTGGTCGGCTTGCCGGCCTTCGCGGGCCAGTACAGGCACGGCGCGTTGAACCACGCGTTCTGCCAGGTGAAGTACGGCGCCTTGGTGAACGTCTTCCAGTTGTCGATCTTCCACTGGTTCCAGCTCTGCGGCCACTGGACGTCGGAGCACTGGACGGCCAGGTAGACCGCGTAACCGTTGTCGTCGCCGCGGCCGCCGAAGGCCTCGAACAGCGACTTCCAGTTCTGCCAGTCGCCCTGGTTGACGAACCGCGAAAGCGCGTCGCCCAGCAGCGTCCACCGCAGCTGGTAGTACGAAGCCTGCTGGATGACGTCGAGGATCTCGTCCGGGCCGATCACGCCGCCCGCCGGGTTGAACTGCGCTTTGAGCAGCTGCTCGTTGACCACGCGCTGCACCGCGGACTGGGTCTTGCCGAGGTGGTAGACGTCGTCGTGCTGGGCGAGCCAGCCGAACCAGATGAGGATGTTCTTGTCGAACGCGACGTCCTGGTCCAGGTTGTCGCCGTACCAGACGCCGCGCGGGTCGACGGTCGAGTCGAGCACCATCCGGCGGACGTTCTGCGGGAACAGCGTCCCGTACACCTGACCGAGGTAGGTGCCGTAGGAGTAGCCGTAGAAGTTCAGCTGCTTCGCACCGAGTGCCTTGCGGATGGAGTCCATGTCCTTGACCGTGTCGGTCGTCTTCATGTTCTCCAGCAGGGCCTTCGAGTTGTTCTTCGCGCAGGCCTCGGCGTACCCCTTGGAGCGGTTCAGCCAGGTCTTCTCCAGCTGCGGGGTGAACGGCACGTACTGGGGACGGTTGTAGTCCATGTAGTTCGGGTCGCAGCTCAGCGCGGGCTTGCTGGAACCGACGCCGCGCGGGTCGAAACCGATCCAGTCGTAGGCGTCGCCGGCGTGGTTCGGCACGCGCGGGCCGCGGGTCGCGAGCAGCAGCCCGGAGCCGCCGGGGCCACCCGGGTTGGTCAGCATGACGCCCTGGTACTGCGCGTCGGGCACCTTGTGCTTGACGCGGTCGACGGCGAGCTGGATCTGCTCGCCGTGCGGCTTGGAGTAGTCGAGGGGAACCCCCAGGTACCCGCATTCGGCGCCGGCGGCGACGAGCGTGGGGTCGGTGCACGGCCCCCAGGCGATCGTCCCGGCTGCCGGTGCGGGCGCCGCGGTCGCGGCCGGAGCGGCCACGAGCGCGGACGCCACCGCGACGGCGGCCACCGCGGCGAAAACGGTACGTCTCACTGTTTTCTCCCTTTCCCCTGCGACTTCGGGCGGGTGAACCCTAGTCCCGCCGGGAGCATTCGGGGACCGCAAACGGGGCGGGCGGCCGCGAATGCCCTACGAAAGGCGGAAATCGGATCCGCGGACCCCGCGCTCCTACTCGGACCGCCGCTGCCGGAAGACACCCCTGCCGACGAAGAACCAGAAGAACAGGGAGACGACCCCGAGCCCGGCGGGCGTGATGCCGATCACCACGAGGACACCGACGAGGACCAACAGCACTCCGGCGATCAGGAAGTCGGACTTCGCGGTCTGGAAGAACGGCCGCCGCTCGCCGGCCGCGGACGGCGACCGAGGCGTGGTCCGCTCCGATGAGGGCGGAAGAAAATGCTGCTCCGGCATCGATGACGGCCGGTCCCGAGGCGGGCCGGCGCGGACTGCCCGGGGCGGCGCGGAGGACGGGTTCGGTGGTGCCCCGCCGGTCTGCGCGCCCGGCTTGCGTACGACCGGCGGCGCGGCCGTGCTCGGCTCGAATGCCGGTGCCCGGGCCGGCAGCCCGGCGACCGGTGGTCGCGGGGCCTGCTCCGGCACGGCGGCGGGCCCCGGAACCGCCTGCCGCTCGCCGACCGGCGCCTCCCTCATCACCGTGGCCGGTTCGGAAACCGCCGGCGGTTCCTCGGCCACCGTCTTCCCGGCCGACGAGTCCGCCTCCGCCACCACCGCGACCATCGGCGGTTCCTCGGCCGGTGATCGCCCGCCGGGCGGCACCTCCCCGGCCGGCGAGTCCGCCTCCGCCGCCCACGCCGTCGCGGCCCCCGACACCGCCCGGCTGTCGTCGTCCACCAGCCGCCGGATCTCCGTCGCCGTGCGCTCTCGCACCACCGCGTTCCCCATCCGGTTCAGCCGCTTCAACCCCTCCAGCGCGCTCAACCGGTCCGCCGCGATCGGGCTCGCCAAGCCGTGCCTCAGGTACTCCGGCAACGTCCACCGGGGATTCCGGGCAAGCACGATCCGGCCCTCCACATCGGACTGGTGCTTCGGCCGCTGCCGCGGCATCTCCGCCACCACGCGCTCGTGGACGTAGCTGTACAGCTCGTCGACCGTGACGTCACCGTCTCCGTCGAGATCCGCGCTGCCGTCGCGCAGGCCCGCCACCAAGTGCCGCGTGAAGACCGAACGGGCCGCCGAGCCCACCACCGCATCACCCTCGAACGAGTACTGCGTCGCGTCCGACGCCGTCAGCACCGCGCGGCCGCGGCCCTGGAACCGCTCCAGCGTGTGCACGTCCGTGCCCGCCTTCGCCAGTTTGCCCGCCGGGAACGCGCCGCTGTAACAACAGTCCAGCACCAGCACCTTCTGCCGCGACGGGCAGCCGGCCATTGCCCGGTCGACGAGCTCCGCCGCCAGCGCCGTGAACATCAGGCTGTCGCGGCGTGTGTTGGCCATCGCCAGGTACAAGCTCCCGTCGTCGTCCTTCACACCGTGGCCGGTGAAGTACAGCAGCGTGAGCTCGTCACGACGACGAACGCGGTAGAACTCGCCGATCGCCTCCCCCACCACGTGGTGCGGCTGGTCGATCAGCGTCGTCACTTCGAACCCGGCGATCGACGGATCGCTCAGCACCCCTTCCAGCGCCCGCGCGTCGCCTCCGGGCGCGATCAGGCGGCGCAACGCCGGGTCGGCGTACGTTTCGGTCGCGATCAGCAGAGCGTGGCGGCCGGTCACTGCTAACCGTGCCGCTGGACGAACGCCTCGATCAGCTGCTGCCGCTCGGCCGACGTCGCCCGCTCCAGCTCGACCGTGTCACCGTCGATCGTCATCTTGATCTTGTGGCGGCCCGCCTGGCGGCCGAGCCACTCCTTCAGCGTCTCCACCAGGCCCGGGAACACCCCACCGGCCGCGCTGAACGCCACCAGCAGCGAGCCGACGGTCACCGGGTCGGCTGCCTTCGCGCCGTCCGGCAGCTCGCCCGGCACCGCGCGCAGCTCGACGTCGAGCTCGCCCAGCTCCGCCCGCAGGCGCCGGGCGAGCCGGTCGAGCTCCTCGTCGTCGGCGTCCGCCGCTTCGAGGCGGAGCACCGCCCGCCGCGTGTCCGGTTCGGTCATGCGCGCCATGGTGCGCTCCGGATCGGACCGCGGGCAAGGTCCGTTCGGGCAGCGTCAGGCGCGGATTTCGTTGAGGTAGTTGTAGATCGTGTAGCGCGTGACGTCGAGGCGCCCGGCCAGGTGGTCGACCGCGTCCTTGATGAGGAAATAACCGGCTTCGTCGAGCTCCCGGACCACCGCCGCCTTGTGCCGCTTCTTCATGAGGTCCACCGGGATCCCGGCCTTGGTGACCGCGCGGTCGACGAGGAAGCGTTGCAGGCTGTCGACGTCCGGTGGGAAAGTCTCCGGTTCCCCGTTGCCGCCCGCCGGCGCGGACCCGTCGACGCTGTTGACGCACAGGCAGCCGACCGCGACCCCGTCGGCGTCGCGCAGGAACAGCGTCGACGAGCGGATCGGGCGGCCGTCCGGGCCGTGCGTGCGGTAGTTCGTCAGGTCCTGGGTGGTACCGCGGCGGACCAGGCCGAGCAGCAGGTCGGTCATCGGGCCGCCGACGTTGCGGCCGGTCAGGTCGCCCGCGATCGCGACGATCGAGTCCGGCAGCCGGCTCAGGTCGTGCAGCAGCACCTCGTTGCCCGGCCCGAGCATCGCGGCCAGCCCCGGGATCGCGGGCACCAGCGCGGTCAGCACCTCGTGCGTCGTCGCGCCCGCGGCCGGGACGACCAGCGGTTCGCGCGGCTTCGTCAGCGTCTCCAGCGCTTCCCGGAGCAGATCCGCGGCGGCCGCCGGAGTGGAAGCGTGCGGCGAGAGCCGGACGTGCTCGGGCCGCACGGTCGCCGCGATTCCCGCCGTGGCCAGCGCCGCGCCGACCTGCTCGGCCGGGTGCCCGGGCAGGGTGAACGCCAGGATGCCCGCCCGCCGTTCAGTTGCCGACACGACCTCGGCGCCGCAGGACGCCAGCACCTCTTCGAAGGAGGCGATCCGCTCGGCGATCCGCGCCGCGATGGCGCCGACACCGGCGTCCTCCACCAGCTCCAGGGCCTCGGCGAACGCGCCCGACGTGATCGGGCTGAGGTTCGAAATGGACCAGGACTGGGCGGTGACGTCCTGCGGGTGGATCTCGTCGTCGAACAGGCCGGGGTCGCGCGCGCCGGTCCAGCCCGACAGCAGGGGGTCCATCCGCTCCAGCGCGCGATCGGACAGCACCGCGAAGCCGGTCCCCCAGCCCGCGCGCAGCCACTTCTGCCCGCCGACGACCAGGACGTCGGCGGCCTCCCACGGCTCCTCGACCACGCCGAAGCCCTGGATGCCGTCGACGACCAGCAGCCGGTCGCCGACGACGTCCCGCAGGGCCGCGAGGTCGGCGCGGAAGCCGGTGCGGAAGTCGACCGCGCTGACGCTGACCGTGGTGATCTCCGGCGTCAACGCTTCCGCGACCCGCTCTGGGGTCACGTAACCGCCGGTCAGGCGGCGGACGCGAAGGCGTCCGGCCTGTTCGGCGCGCGCCCACGGGTAGGTGTTGGCGGGGAACTCCGCGGCCGACACCAGGACGTCGCCGCTGCTGTGGAACGCGGCCTGGAACAACCCGAGGCTGGTGTTCGGCAGCAGGACCGTGTGGTCGGTGTCCGAGCCGGACAGCCGCGCGGCGGCGGCCTTGGCCCGGATCTCCTGCCGCATCAGCTCGTCCACAGTGGACGGACCGGCCGTGGTGGCCTGGTCGAGCAGCGCGGCCGTCGTGTCGAGCACCGCGTGCGACGGCGGCCCGAACCGGGCGAAGTCGAGGTAGCCGGCGGGCTCGTCGAACTGGAGCAGGTACCGGGGCGAAATCCGCGTCACGCGAGGATCCTCGCCAGGAACTGCCGGGTCCGCTCGTGCTTCGGGGCGCTGAGCACCTCCGAAGGCGGCCCGGTCTCGACGACGGCGCCGTCGGCCAGGAACACCACCTCGTCGGCGGCCTCCGCGGCGAAGCTCATTTCGTGCGTCACGACGACCATCGTCATCCCCTCCCCCGCCAACGTACTCATCACTTCCAGCACCTCCCCGACCAGCTCCGGGTCCAGCGCCGACGTCGGCTCGTCGAACAGCATCAGCTTGGGTTTCATCGCCAGCGACCGCGCGATCGCGACGCGCTGCTGCTGCCCGCCGGACAGCTGCGCCGGGTAGGCGTCGCCGCGATGCCCGAGGCCCACGCGGTCGAGCAGCTCGAGGCCCTGCTTGCGCGCCTCGTCCGGTTTGAGGCCGAGGACCCGGATCGGCCCTTCGACGACGTTCTCCAGGGCCGTCCGGTGCGCGAACAGGTTGAACCGCTGGAACACCATGCCGATGTCGCGGCGCTGGCGGGCGACGTCGCGTTCGCGCAGCTCGTACAGCTTGCCGCCGCGCTGCCGGAAGCCGATCGGCTCGCCGTCGACCCAGATCTGGCCGGCGTCGATCGTCTCGAGGTGGTTGATGCAGCGCAGGAACGTGCTCTTCCCGGCGCCGGACGGCCCGAGCAGGCAGACGACCTGTCCCTTGTGGACGTCCAGGTCGATGCCGCCGAGGACCTCGGTGTGGCCGTAGGACTTCTTGACGCCAACCGCGCGCAACAGGGGCTCAGACACGGGCACTCCTCACCAGCGGCACGCCGCGCAACGCCTTGCCGGCGCGGGAAAGCGGCCCGCGATCGGCCTGCCCGAACGAGCGTTCCAGGTAGTGCTGGCCGACCCCGGCGACGGTCACCACGACCATGTACCAGACGGCCGCGGCCAGCAGCGTCTCCATCACCAGCAGGTTGTTCGACGAGATGTTGTTGGCCGCGTGGATCAGCTCGGTCACGCCGATCACCGACGCCATCGACGTGCCCTTGAGCATGTTGATGAAGTCGTTGCCGGTCGGCGGGATGATCACGCGCATCGCCTGCGGCAGCACGACCCGGCGCAGGGTCGCGGCCGGCGTCATGCCGATCGACTTCGCGGCTTCGGTCTGGCCGCTGTCGACGCTGTTCAGCCCGGCGCGGACGATCTCGGCCATGTACGCGCTTTCGTTGAGCGCGAGGCCGAGGAACGCGGCGGTGAACGCGCTGATCAGCACGTTCGTCTGCTCGTGGACCAGGAACGGGATGTCGATGACCGGGAAGACGAGCGCCAGGTTGTACCAAAGGAGGATCTGGAGCAGCACGGGAAGGCCGCGGAAGATCCAGATGTAGCCGGCCGCGAACCACCGCGCGACCGGGTTGGCGCTGCGGCGCAGCAGGGCGATGACGATGCCGAGCACGATCGCGACGGCCTGCGACAGCACCGCCAGCACGACGGTGTTGAGCAGGCCGGTCGCCATCACCTTGTAGAAGACGAAGTCCGGGACCTGGTTCCACGCGATCTGCGCATTGCCCAGGGCGATGCCCAGCAGCACGAGCAGCGCGAGGATGATCGCGGCGGCGACCCACCGCCCCCAGTGGCGGAGCCGGACGATGGGCAGCGGTTCAGGACCCGCCATTGACCGCGGCCTCCTTGATCGCGCCCTGCTCGACGCCCCAGGCCTGCAGGATCTTGCCGTAGGTGCCGTCGGCGATGAGGGCCTGCAGTGCCTTCTGCACGGAATCCCGCAGCGGCGTGTTGGCCTTGTTGACGCCGATCCCGTACGGCCCGCCCTCGATCGGCTCGCCCGGGACGACCTCGAAGAACTTGCCGTCGCCCGCCGTCCGCGAGATGAAGACGGCGCTGGGGAGGTCGTTGAGGATCGCCGCGACGCGGCCGGTGCGCAGCTGGTTCTGGTTCTGGTTGTCGCTGTCGGTCGCGGTGACGTTCAGCGCGGGCTTGCCGGCCTGCGTGCACTTCGTGCTCTGCGCTTCGGCGAACTTCTGGTGACTGGTGCCCTGCACGACGGCGACGTTCTTGCCGCAGAGCGCGTCCGGTCCGGTGATGCCGTCCGGGTTGCCCTTGCGGATCATGATCGTGATGCCCGAGGTGAAGTAGTCGACGAAGTCGATCTGCGCCTGGCGGGCCTTGGTGTCGTTCATGCCGGCCATGGTCAGGTCGATGCGGCCGGACTGGAGGCTGGTGATGAGCGAGCCGAACGCCATGTCCTGGTGGGTCACGGGGACGCCGAGCTTGGCGGCGATCGCCTTGGCGAGGTCGACCTCGTAGCCGATCGGGGTCTTGCCGTCGGCGGCGTAGAAGTTGTTGGGCGCGGACTGCAGGTTGGACGCCAGGTGCAGCCCCGCCTGCTTGACGTTCGCCGGCAGGGCCGCGTTGAGCTGGGCGTCCTTCTGCACGGCCTGGACGATCGCCGCGGTGTCCGGGATGCCGGACGCGGGCGCGCCGGCGGCCTGCGACGTCCCGCCCGCGCCGTCCGGGCCACCACCACAGGCCGTCACCAGGACGGCCAGGCTCGCGAGCAGCACTGCCTGTGCGGCACGACAACGGGACATAACGGACCTCCACTGTTCGGCTGGCCGGAACGGTACAACTCGTTGTTGAAGAGGTCAACTGGCTGTTGAAATCTGATTCGGTGCTAGCTTGCGCGCATGAGCCTGCGGATCGGCATCCTCGGGGCGGCGAGCATCGCCCCCGCTGCCCTGGTCAAGCCCGCTTCTTCGAACTCTTCGGTCTCGGTGACGGCGGTCGCGGCGCGCTCGGAAGAACGCGCGCAAGCGTTTGCCACTCGACACGGGATCGCCCGGGTGCACGCGACGTACGAGGCGCTGCTCGCCGATCCGGACATCGACGCCGTGTACAACCCGCTGCCGAACGGCCTCCACGGCCGGTGGACGCGGGCGGCCCTGGAAGCGGGCAAGCACGTGCTGTGCGAGAAGCCGTTCACGGCCAACGCGGAGGAGGCGCGGGAGATCGCCCGCCTGGCCGGCGAGTCCGATCGCGTCGTGATGGAGGCGTTCCACTACCGCTACCACCCGCTGGCGCTGCGGGTGGAGGAGATCGTGGCGTCGGGCGAGCTGGGCACGCTGGAGCGCGTGGAGACGGCGTTGTGCTTCCCGCTGCCGAAGTTCTCGGACATCCGCTACAACCTCGGACTGGCGGGCGGCGCGACGATGGACGCGGGCTGCTACGCGGTCCACATGGCCCGGACCTTCGGCGGCGGCGAGACGCCGTCCGTGGTTTCGGCCACGGCGAAGCTGCGATCCCCCGGCGTCGACCGGGCGATGACGGCGGAGCTTCGCTACCCGTCGGGTCACACCGGCCGGGTGGAGTGCTCGATGTGGTCGTCGTCGGTGCTGAAGATCAGCGCGAAGGTGACCGGCTCGAAGGGCTCGCTCAGCGTGATCAACCCGCTGATGCCCCAGGCGTACCACCGGTTTTCGGTCCGGGTGGGCGGCGCGCGGCGCACGGAGAAGTTCCCCCGCCGGGCGACGTACGAGTACCAGCTCGACGCGTTCGCGGCGGCCGTCCTGCACGGCGGACCGGTGAAGACCTCGGCGGCCGACGCGGTCGAGACGATGACCGTGATCGACGAGATCTACCGCGCGGCCGGGCTCCCGGTGCGAGAGCCCAGCTGAAAGCCGTGAAGGGCACAGCGAGTCCCTCGCTGTGCCCTTCACGCACCTTGACTAGGCCGCCACGTAGTTGCCGCTCAGGATCAGCAGCACCTGGACCGTGATCCCGGTCCCGTAGTAGTCCGTCGCGTCCGGGGACCACGACGAAACCGCCGTCCACAGCTTGTCCAGCCACGCCTGGCTGCCCGCGTCCGTCATCGCCGCCACCGCGAACGGGGCCGTGAAGCAGGGGTGCTGGCCGCTCTCCACCTTCGAGCCCGACAGCGAGTAGCCGCTCTGGATCTTCGCGGGGTCGCCGCCCGTCGCGGACTTGATCCACGTGTTCATCTTGCGGACCTGGGCCGTGGCCGCGCTCCCGGGTGCCGTGATCGCGTCCGCGCCCAGGCGCCACGGGTCGCGGCAGGCGTTCCAGCTGTACTTGCCGTCGTTCGGGCCCTCGAGGAAGTTCCCCGGCGCCGGCTTGGGCGTCGAGTTCGTGCCGACCACGAAGTCCGGCAGCAGGCCGGTGTTCGGCGCGTACGACGACTGCAGCTGGCTCACCGCCGTCTCCGACCGGGTCCGGACCTGGTCCCAGAAGCTGTCGCCGGTCGCCGCCGCGAAGGCCCGCAGGTGCCCCGGCATCCAGTCCGACGACCGCGAGCTGTTCTTGTACTCCGCGTCGTTGCCCCAGTCGCCGAGCAGCGTGAACTTGGTGCTGTTGTTGACTTCGCTCTTCTTGACGGCGTTGATGATCCGGACGGCTTCGGCCTTGTAGTTCACCGAGCCCGTGCTGCCCCACTTCTTGTCCGCGATCAGCAGGCCGTAGGCGATTTCGAGGTCGCCGTCGGTGGCCGAGTCACTGCCGTTGACGCTCTTGCAGCTCGAGTTCTGCTCGGCCGCGTGCAGGTCCTTGTTGTTGACCGACGGGTGCGCCTTCACGAACTTCAGGATCCCGTCGACGATCGAGCGGGCCGCCGGGTCCTTGTCGCCCATCATCGCCGAGATCGTCATGCCGTAGCCCTCGCCCTCGGCGACGAAGGCGTGGTCGGCGTCCTTGGACAACACCGCGTAGGTGCCGCTGCCGCACTTGGTGGTGAGGAAGTTCTTCTTCCAGAAGTCGTAGTACTTCTGCAGCACCTGGTCCTGGGTGGCCTGCGAGACGGACGGCCGCAGGGTTCCCGGCACGTACGGGGTACCCGCGGCGGACGCGGCGGCGGGCACAGTCGGCACGCTCAGCAGCCCGGCGGCCAGCGCGGCCGTGGCCACCACCGCCCGGACGATTCTCTTCATCGGTCCTCCGTAAAGACAGTCATCGTTGGCTGCGGCGAGGGCGATCAGAGCCTGACAGAAGGTTCAAGACCAGGTCAATACTGTTAGGAAACTTTCCTTACTATTACCGTGAGTGGCCTCACCACCGTTCGGCCACCCGGACGGACTAGCGTGGACCACATGAAGATCGACCGCGGCGCGGACTTCCGCGCCTTCTGGACCGAACGCCGGCTGGCCACCCTGACGACGGTCCGGCCGGACGGCACCCCGCACGTCGTCGCGGTCGGCGTGACCGTGGACTTCGACGCCGGCCTCGCCCGCGTGATCACCTTCGGCACGTCCGTCAAGGCCCGGCTGATCCGGGCCGCGGGCACCGACGGCGTCCCGGTCGCGGTCTGCCAGCTGGAGGGCCCGAAGTGGTCCACTTTGGAGGGACGCGCGGTGCTGCGCGACGACCCGGACTCGGTGCGGGACGCGGAAAACCGCTACGCCGCGCGCTACCGGCAGCCCAAGCCGAACCCGCAGCGCGTGGTGCTGGAGATCGCGGTGACCCGGATCCTCGGCAACGCCTGACTCACGAGGCGCGGGCGTGCACCAGCCGCGTGTACTCGGCCAGCAGGGTCGCCAGCTCGCTGTGCTCCCCTGCCGACGCCAGCTGCTGGTGCCCCACCAGCATCGCCATGCCCAGGGACGTCAGCGTCCGCGCGAGTTCGCGGTCGCCGACGATGCCCTTGACCGCCTTGCCGACCGTCCGCAGCCGCGCGGAGTCGACGCGTTTCTGCGCCGCCCGGACGGCTTCGTCGTTCGCCGCCCACGCGCGGATGGCGGCCTCGGCCTCGTGCGGCAGCCCGAGCGTCAGGTCCATCAGCGCGGCGAAGTCCGCCGACGGCCCGCCGCTGCCGAAGTTCCGCTCGCGCAGGAAGAGCACCTGCCGGTTCTCCCAGTGGTCCAGGAGCTGCTCCACGAAGCCCGGCCAGCCGCCGAAGTGGTGGTAGAACGACCCGCTCGTCACGCCGAGGTCGCGGCACAGCCGGCCGACGTTCAGGTCGGTGAACCCGTGTTCCGCCAGCACGTCCAGGGCGGCCGCGAAGTACGCCTGCCGCGTGACCGAGGGCATCAGACGTTCCGGTCCCGGTCCCGCCAATAGGGTTCGCGCAGCGAGCGCTTGAGGATCTTGCCGGTCGCGTTGCGCGGCAGGGCCGCCACGACGTCGACGCTGCGCGGGCACTTGAAATGTGCGAGCCGCTCACGGCAGAACTCCATGAGCTTGTCGGCGTCGAGCCCCTCACCGGCGACGACGGCCTTGACCTGCTCGCCCCACCGGTCGTCGGGCACGCCGATCACCGCCACCTCGGCCACGCCGGGGAACTCCGCGACGACGCGCTCGACCTCCGGCGAGTAGACGTTCTCGCCGCCGGTGATGATCATGTCCTTGACGCGGTCCTCGAGGAACAGGAACCCGCCGTCGTCGAGCCGGCCGACGTCGCCGGTGCGCACCCAGCCGTCCACGACGGTCTCCGCGGTCGCCTCGGGTTTGCCCAGGTAGCCCGCCATCCGCTGCTCGGTGCGGATCCAGACCTCGCCGGTGGCACTGTCCTCGAGCGTCACCGGGTCGACGATCCGGATGTCCACACCGGACAGAGCGGTGCCCGCCGACGCGAGCCGCTCGGGGCGCGAGGCGTCCCGGTGCGCCTCCGGGTCGAGCGCGGTGACCGCGCCGGACAGCTCGGTCATGCCGTAGACCTGCGCGAACCGGACGTCCGGCCAGGCCGCCAGCACCGTGCGCAGCAGCGGGAGCGGCATCGGCGACGCGCCGTAGCAGAGGTACTTCAGCCGGGAGAACGCCGTGAGCGCGGCCTCGCCGCCCTGCGCGATCCCGGCGACCACGGCGGGCACCAGGAAGGCGTGCGTGATCCCGGCCCGCAGCGCCGCGAACAGCGACGCCGCGTCCGGCTCGCGGGTCAGGAAGGACGGTTCGCCGTAGAGGAAGCCGGAAACGGCGTAGCAGCTGCCGCCGACGTGGAACAGCGGCATCGCGACGAGGTTGACGTCGCCCGGGCCGATCGGGAACGCGGTGCCCGCGGCGAGGCCGTGGGCGAGGACGCTGCGGTGCGTGAGCACCGCGCCCTTAGGGAAGCCGGTGGTCCCGCTGGTGTACATGATCAGGACGCCGTCGTCCTCGTCGATCCCGGACCCGGTGTGCGGCTCGGCGCTCGCCAGGAATGGCTCGTATTCGTCGAGGACCACCACGCGCTCGAGGGCGGGCAGCCGGTCGCGGATCCCGTCGAGGACGGGCAGCAGGTCCGTGCCGACGAACACGATCTTCGCGCCCGAGTCGTTGAGGACGTAGGCCAGTTCGTCGCCGGACAGCCGCCAGTTCACCACGGCGTTGGCCGCCCCGATCCCGGCCGCCGCGAACGTCGTTTCCAGGCAGGCGGGGTGGTTCTTGTCGACGAACGCGACGCGGTCGCCCTTTCCGACACCGGCTTTCGCGAGGGCGCCCGAGAGCCGGCGGACCCGCTCGTCGAACTCCGCCCAGGTCCAGGACTGCTCACCGAAGATCAGCGCGGTGTCGCCCGGGCGTTCCCGCGCCCAGTGCGCCAGGAGGTCGCCGAACAGCCGGACGCGAGGGCGGACATCTTCGAGCATGGGCGTTCCCTTCGGACCGGCACTGGACCGTAGACCGGTCTATGGTGCGTCGCGATGGCCCGTCCGTCAACGGGCAAAACGGCCGCGGGCGGCTTCGATGTCCCCGAGGTAGCGCTGCGTCCAGCCGCACATGCTGTCGACGGTCGCGCGCAGCCCCTGCCCCGGTTCGGTGAGGGTGTACTCGACGCGAGGCGGCACGGTCGGGTGCACCTCGCGCTCGACCAGCCCGTTGCGCTCCAGCATGCGCAGGTTCTGGGTGAGCATCTTGTGGCTGATGCCCTCGACCGCGTCCCGCAGCTCGCTGAAGCGCAGGGTGCGGTCGCCGAGGGTCTCGATGATCAGGAACGCCCACTTGTTGGCGACGTCGGAAAAGATCTCGCGCGCCAGCGAATCCGCGCGGGAAAGGTCCGCGTCCTGCTTGGTCACCATCTGGTTCCCCCGTCACCGAAAAGTGCCTTCTTCCGTACCGTCCAACACTCTCCTATGGTTCCTGGGTAACCACAAGAGACCACGGAGGAAAAGTGACTGTCACCCTGGTGAATCCCCCGGAGCTGCCCGAGATCGACGTGTACCACCAGGTGTCGATCGCGTCCGGGACGAAGCTGGTGTTCGTCGCCGGGCAGGTCGCCTGGGAGACCGGACCCGACCTCGCCGCGCAGGTCGAGCAGTGCTACGTCAACGTCGGCGCGGCCCTCGCCGCGGCCGGCGGTTCGTTCGACGACGTCGTGAAACTGACCTGCTACGTCGTCGACTGGACGCCGGACAAGATGCCCGCGCTCCTCGACGGAATCGCCCGGGGCAGCGCCAAGCTGGGAACGACCGCGAAGCCGCCCGCCACCCTGATCGGCGTCGCCGCGCTGGACGTTCCCGAGCACCTCGTCGAGGTCGAAGTCACCGCGGTGCGCTAGGCGAACAGCGACAGCAGCCCCTCGGTCGAGCGCACCACGACATGCGCCGCGGTCCGCTCCGCGTGCGGCTTGTCCGGGCGTTCCGCCTCGTGCCGCCACCGGCGGAGCGCGTCCAGGCCCGCGTCGTAGATGTCGCCCGGGTCCGCGTCCGGCTCCAGGTTCAAGCGGTCCGCCGGGGCCGTGCCCTCCGCGCCCAGCAACCGGACCGCTTCCTCCGCCGGCTCGCCGGACAGCGCCGTCCGGCCGCCGCGGATGTCGGCGATCAGGCGCAGCTCGCGGAAGTCGTGCGCGGCCGCCGCGAAACGCTCCACCCGGGACACCAGGCGATCGCCGCCCGGGCGGGGCTGGGCCGCCAGCAGGGTCTCCAGCCGGATGATCGCCGTGCGGGCCTTCAACGCCTCGGCGCGGGCCACGAAACACCCGGCGAGGGTGTCGCGCAGCTCGCCGAGACCGCTGCGGCGCACCAGTTCCGCCGACAGCTTGACGCGGTCGTCGCAGCCGGTGCGGATCAGCGTCAGCGCCAGGCGGACGCCGAACATCCCGAACCGCACCACCAGCGACCGCCGCGTCTCGACCGGGATCGGGCCGGGGAACGCCGGGTCGGTGAACGAGTCCACCGAAAGCACGTGCCGTTCCAGCTCTTCGCGGGGCACCGCGGCGAAGGCCGCCAGCAGGTCGAACTCGTCGTCGCGCAGGGACCGGCCGCCGTAGGCCAGCTGGCCCGCGACGGCGATCACGCCCAGGAACCCCGTGCACAGCGGGTCTTCGCGCCAGGCCCGGCGCGCCAGCTGCTTCGCGGTCAGCAACGCGTCGATCCGGCCCGCGCCGACCTCGTCCGCACGCGCGAGCACCAGCACCGAGTTGACCGCGCTCTGCCGGGCGAACGGCGAGCCACCCGGCGAGTGGGCCGCCGCGAGCTCGTCCGGCTCGAGGTGACGCACCAGGCGCACCGTCGCGTCCGGGAGGTCGTCGGCCGGGCCGGGGTCGTCCAGCAGCACGAGGTCGCGCAGCGCGCGCGTCGGCCACTCGCCGAGCGCGGCGGCGAGCGTCGTCTTCCCCGACGACGGCGCCCCGGTGAACCCGACGCGCAGCGGTTGCTCCAGCCGGTTCAGGCAGTCGTGCAGCAGGGCCGACGCACGAGGGTCGTCCCGGTAGAGCCCCGCCGCGGCGTGCAGCAGGTCGCGAACGTCCTGCGTCACGCCGAAAGCTCCCGCGGCTTCCGCCCGGCGATCGTGCCGAGCTCGCCCGCGCGCTGGTGCAGCCCGGCCAGGCGGTCGATCTCCCGGCGGATGTGCCCGGTCTTGCGCTCGCGCTCGGCCGTGCCGGCCATGATCGTCTCGCGCTCGCGCGTCAGCTCGTCCGCGAGTTCCTCGGCCAGCCCGGTGAAGTGGTCGCGCAGCCGGCGCTGCACGACGCGGATCCCGTCGCGGAACTCCTTGCTGTAGCGCAGGAAGACGTCGTCGACGTGGCGTTGCGCGGCCTGCTTGGCGACGGCTTGGCGCCGCTGCAGCCGCATCCCGCCCTCGTCGCGGATCGTCTTCACGGCGAACGCCGCGCCGGCGCTGATCGACACCGGGTTGATCAGCGGCAGGCCCAGCCAGGGCAGGCTGGTGACCAGGCCGAACATCAGCACACCGCCGTACGAGCCGCGCAGGCCCGTGAAGGCCTGCTGGCCGATCTTGAACTTCTCGATCTTCGGGCGCCGGACGTCGTCGAGGTACTCGATGCCCGAGCCGTCGAGCGGCAGTTCCGGCAGCGCCCGGTCGTACTGGGCGCCGAAGCACGCCGCGACCGCCTGAGCGGTCCACTGCGCCCGCTCGGCCAGCCACGCGTAGTTCGTTTCGACGGCTTCCGCCAGGGTCTCGTCCAGCCACGGCGCGAACTCGTCCCACACCTTCGCCGGGTCGCCCTCGTCGAAGGTCTGCTCGATGGTGTTGACGATCTTGCGCGTCCGCTCGCGCAGGTCGTACTCGACGTCGCCCATCAGGTCGGTGACCTCGTCGGAAAGCAGGTTCTGCCACCGGGTGTTCTGCCGCCGCAGGTCGTCGGCGCGGCGTTGCGCGCGCTGCAGCAGCGCGGCCTGGCCGAGCCCGGCGTCCTGCGCCGCCGCGTCGATGCGGTCGCGCAGCGACTCCACGAGCTCCGCGGCCGCGGCACGCACGCCGACGGCGGCGAGCAGCGCGCGGGACTGCTCCGGCGGCCGCGCGGCCTGCTCGGCGATCCACGTGAGCAGCTCGGGGAAGCCCGAACGCGCGTTGAGCTCGGCGTCACCGGCCCGCGCGGCGGCTTGGCGCACGACGGCCGAAACCGGCAGCACGGGCGCGTCGATCCCCGCCTCGGCGAGCATCCCGCGGTTGCGCTCGGCGACCGCGCGCCACCCCGGGGAAGCGTCGATCTTGGTGAGCGCCAGCACGACGTGCGGGCACCAGGTGCGGACGTGGCGGGCCAGCGCGAGCTCGGCGGCGCTGAGCGGCGCGGTCGCGTCGGACACGAGGATCACGGCGTCCGCTTCGGCGAGCAGGTCGAGCGCGGCGGCGGTGCGCGGCGACCGCGGATCACCGACCGGCGGGGTGTCCACCAGGACGAGCCCGGCGGAGAGGAGCTCACGCGGCACGCCGACCTCGACGCGGCTGAGCGTGCCCGCGGGGCGGGCGCCGAGCTCGCCGGTGAGCCGTTCGACCGCGACGGGAATCCGTTCGAGGGAGCGGCCGACCAGGGTGGCGGCGGGTTCGGGGGCGTAGCCGATTTCGGTGGGGACCTCGGGGGTCGGGGCGTCGCCGACCGCGCACACGGGCGCGTTCAGCACCGCGTTGAGCAGGTATCCCTTGCCCTGTTTGGGGAATCCGAGCACGCCGAGGCGGATCTGCCCCTCGGGGGCGTCACGACGTCTGCGGAGGCGCTCGGCGAGATCGGCGCGGCCGTGGGTGCGGCACGCGTCCAGCGTCTCGTTGAGCACTTCGAGCCAAGCCGGTGCGGTCACAGCGGATGAGTGTCCCCGGTTTACTCCCCGTACGCACACCGGGTGCCCGTCCCGCGGCTGCACCCAGACCGCGGGACGGGCACCGGTGACCGGTTCGGGAATCAGTGCCCGAGGTGGATGTCGTTGGACGCGATGTCGCCGATGTGCAGGTTGCCCAGGGCGTTGTGGCTGACGTCGGAGACGTCGGAGACCACGTCGTGGACGGCGGAGGTGTTGCCGCTCGCGATGTCGCCGACCTGGCCGGCCACGTTGTGGCTGACGTCGACGCCGGTGGCGTTCGTCACGACGCTGGTGACGTCGCCGAGGCCGTGGGTCACGGTCGAGACCTCGTGGGTGACGTGCGAGACGTCGAGGTTGCCGGCGCCCTGGAGGATGCCGGAGAAGTCGCCGACCTGGCCGACGACGGAGCTCACGGTGTGGTTCAGGTCACCGCTGATGTCGCCGACCTGCGAGGTGGCCTCGTAGACCGGGGTGACGGCGTTGTACGACACGTTGTTCGTGACGGCGTCGCCGAGGTGGGCGGCCTGCTCGACGGTGCCGACGACCGCGCTGTGGTCGGTGTCGGTGACCGAGTACACGAGGTTCCCGGCGACCTGGACGGCGTCCAGGCTGGAGCCGAGGTCGCCGCCGGTGCCGAAGTCGCCGGCCAGGGCGGTGACGCCCGCGGCGGTGGTCGTGATGTCGTTCACGCCCGGCAGCACGCCGACGCCCGGGACGGCCGGCAGGCCGAGGTCGCCCACGCCCGGCAGCGAACCGCCGAGGTCGCCGACACCCGGCAGCTCCGGGACGGCCGGCAGGCCGAGGCCCGCGGTGAGGGCGGTGAGCTGGTCGATCGCACCCTGGATGCCGGGGGCGTCGGTGCCGACCGAGGACAGGTCGCCGACGACGGGGAGGGCGCCTACGGCCGGGAGGCTGTCGACGGGGACGAAGTCGAGGACCAGCGGGATGACCTCGTGCACGTCGGCGGCGCTGACGTCGCCGAGACCGGCGGCAGCGAGGACGCCCTGCGGGTCCGTCCCGAAGGCCGCGAGCGCGGTCGGGTCGTTGAGCAGGTTCAGCGCGAAGTCGTGCAACGTCTGCACGGAGTCCATGGGGTTCTCTCCTGGTCCGGTGGTTCGGGGGACGGCATCGGCCGCAAGGACCGCTGCTCCGACATCAAGTTAGGGAGCCGGTCCCCCCACGCACATCGGGGATCACTCCGAGTTGCGGGCCGGTCAGCCGATAGGGGATCGATATGTCATCGTTAGGGAGTTAGGGGCTCATCCGAGACGCGCTCAGTTGGGTTAAATCCCTCCAGCCACTTGATTGACTAACCCGTTTGGGTGAGGATGCCCCGAGCCCTAGGGGGATTCCGCGCCCCCGATCGGCCCCCGCGAGGTGAGGAGGAAGCGCCGTTGTCCTACGTCCTCGGGATCGATGTGGCACAGGGGCGGACCCACGCCGCGACCTGCCGCAGGCAAGGTCCCGGCTGGGGCGAACCCGAGCCGCTCTGGCTGGGTGACCGGACCCCCGCCGCCGCGTCCGCGCTCTTCCTGGACGACGAGGGGTACCTGCTGACCGGGGACGCGGCCGCGCAGGCCGGCGCCCGGGTGCCGTCCCGGCTGCTCACCGGCTTCCACCGCCGGATCGGCGACGACGTGCCGATGCTCGTCGAAGGCGAGCCGTTCCCGCCCGAAACGCTGACCACCGTGCTCGTCGAGAGCATCGCCGAGCACGCCGCGAACCAGTTCGGCGGCGCCCCGGACCACCTGGTGCTGACCCACCCCGGCGACTGGGGCGGCTACCGCCGTGACGTGCTGCGTCGCGCACTGGCCGACGCCGGGTTCACCGCGGTCACGCTGGTTCCCGGCTCGATCGCCGCGCTCGGCGCGCACCTGCCCTTCCCCGGTCCCGGCGCCACCGCCGCCGGCGTCTGCGAGTTCGGCGCCGACGGCGTGAACGTCACGCTGGCCACGGCGACCGGCGCGAGCGGCTGGCAGCCGGCCGCGAGCGCCGAAGGCGTGGCCCCGGCGGCGGCGCTCAGCACCCTCTTCGCCCTCGCCGGCGCGGCGTCGACGTCCCCCCGGGGGCTCGCCGGCGTGGTGTTCTGCGGCGACGTCCCGCCGCACGCGCTGCCCGCCCGGCCGCCGTGCCCGGTGTTCGCGGGACCGGTTCCGCCGGCGGCCACCGCGCTCGGCGCGGCCGCCCTCGCGGCGCTGCGCGCGGACCACCGGGGTGCCCCACACGAACCCCCCGCCGTCGAAACCACCCTGCTCCCCCAGGTGGACACGCTCGGTGACCTCGGCGAGCGGCCACCCCGGCCGCCGGTCGAGATCACGCCGTTCGAGCTGCCCGAGCGGAGCAACCCGATGAACCTGTTCCGGCGGCGGCGTCCCCTCGCCGCCGCGGTGCTCGTGCTCGCCGCGGCCCTCTCGGCCCTGGTCATCACCGTCACCGCCCGCGAAGCCACCGCCGGCCCCGGCCCGTCCCCCGCCCCGAGCCACTGCGCCCACCCCGGCGCCCCCTCCGGTGAAGGTCACTGTTGAACACTCTGCTTACGCAGGTCCCCCCGCTTCGCGCCATCCCCGTGCACCCCGCGGCGTTGCGGCTGCTCGACCAGGTCACGGCCGACCCGGCCGCGCCGCTGCGGCTGGCCGTCGTCGCCCCCGGCGGGTACGGCAAGAGCGTGCTGCTCGCCGCGCTCGACCGCGTCTACCGCGCGGCCGGCGTCGACGCCCTGCTCGTCGACGACGCCGACCGGCTGGCTCCCGACCAGCTCGAGGAGCTGCTCACCGGCGCGGACGGGCCGATCGTCGTCGCGCACCGGCCGGCCGCGGTGTCCGCGAGCTGGACGTTGCTGCAGCTCGGCCCGCTCGGTGCCGAAGACGTCGCGCGGCTGATCTCGGCGGTGACGGGTTCGCCCGCCGACCCCGCGGCGGCCGCCGAGCTGCACGCCCGCAGCGGCGGGGTGCCGCGGCTGGCCGAGCGCGACCTGCTCGGGCGGCTGGAGGACTTCCGGCCGGAGCTGGACGAGCTCGACGACGACGTCCTGCGCTACCTGGTCGCGGCCGAAGCCGGCGCGGGGCGCAACCTCGACCTGCTGTGCGCGCTGCTGGACCGCGGTCCGGAGCAGCTGCCCGCGATCGTCGACGCCGCCCGCGCGACCGGGCTGCTCGGCCCGGACGACGCGCTGCTGCCGCTGGCCGCGGCCGCCGTCCGCGACTTCGGGCCGCCCGCGCGCCGGCTGACGACGGTGCAGCGGCTCGTCGAGCTGCAGCTGGCGAACGGCCTCCCGGTGCTCGACCTGGCGCGCGCGCTGCTCGGCACGGGCAGCTCCGGCGCGTCCGCGGCGGCCGCCTTCGCCGCGGCGGCCGCGGAAGCCCTGCCCTCCGACGCGCGGCTCGCGGCCCGGCTGTTCGAGGCCGCGGCCGAAGCGGGCGACCGCTCGTCGGCGGTCACGGCGGGCTGGGCGCGCGCGACCGCGTTGTCGGGCGACCTCGACACGGCGCTGCGCCTCGGCGACGGCATGCTCGGCGCGGCCGACCCCGAGACCCGCGCGGCCGGGGCGGCGATCGCGGCCACGGTCCTCGCGCACAGGGGTGAGCTGGCGCGCAGTGCGGAGCTGTACCACTGGGCTTCACGCAGCATCGAGACGATGGCGGCCGGCGGCGACGGGGTCTCCAGCGGCACCGGGCTCCCCGCGGGCGCTGGGCTCGGGGGCACCGGCCTTTCCGGCACGGGTGCCTGGGCCGGGGCCGACGCGTTCGCGGCGATCGCGCTGGTCGGCACCGGCGACCTCGACGGCGCCCGCCGGCTCCTCGACTCCCCGGCACCCGGCGTCGCGCCGACGTTGTTCGCCGGCGCGGCCACCCGGATGGCCCGCGGCATCGCCGATTCGGTGTCCGGCTGCGCGACGGAGACGTTGTCGACGCTGCTCGGCGCGGCGGCGATGCTGGAACCGGCGCTGGGCGGCACGTTGCTGCCCGACAGCCCGGCGGCGCTGGCCGCCCTCGCCGCGCTGCACACGGGTGAGCTGGCGCTGGCGGAGCCGGTGCTGACCCGCGCCCTCGACGGCGGGATCGGCGGCGACCTGCTGTCGGTGCGCCACCGCCTGCTGCTGGGCTGGGTCGCGATGACCGCGGGCGACCTCGCGACGGCGGCGGAACACCGGGACGCCGTCGCCGGGCTTTCGCTGGAAGCCCGTGACGAGCTGTTCTTCGCGACGCTGGAGCTCGGCTTGGCGCGCCGCGCCAGCGACCTCGTGGGGCTGCAGCGGTCGTGGCACCGCGCGTACCAGGCGTCTATGCGGCAGCAGACGGACCTGTTCACGCTGCTGCCGCTGGGCGAGCTGGCGATCGCGGCGGCCCGCACCGGCGCGTTCGCGAAGATCTCGGGTCAGCTGGAACGCGCCCACGCCCTGCTGGCCCGTCTCGGCGAACCTCCACTGTGGACGGTCTCCCTGGTGTGGCACGAGCTGCACGCGGCGATCACGCTGGAGGACGCCGACGCGGCGGAGGCGCACCTGGCGACGTTGGCGACGCACGCCCATTGCGGCCGCTATCCGCACGCACTGGCCACGGCGGCCCGGTGCTGGCTGTCGGTCCTCGGCGGCACGTTCGCCCCGGACACGATCACGACGGCGGCGGCCGAGATGCACGACCTGGGCCTGCGCTGGGACGCGGCCCGCCTGGCCGGCCAGGCGGCGATCCGCACGTCCGACCGCAAGGCGATGGTCCAGCTCCTGGAGGCGGCCCGTCAGTTCCAGGGAACGGCGGCCCGCCGGGAGCAGGGGACAGCGGAAACCGCGGCGGCCGGAACGGGCTTGGCGGCGCTGAGCGAGCGAGAGCTCGAGGTGGCCCGGCTGGTGGTCGAGGGGCTGACGTACAAGCAGGCGGGTTCGAAGCTGTTCATCTCCGGGAAGACGGTGGAGCACCACATGGCCCGCATCCGGGGCAAGCTGGGGGCGGCCGACCGGCGCGAGCTGCTCGCGACCCTGCGGGAGCTGCTTTCCCGCCCGGACGCCCCCTGACCCCGCCCGCGCTCAGGCCGCCGTCGTCGCCGTGAACGACGCCGCCGGGCCCGTTCCGGTGGCCGTCACCGCCGCGACCGTGAACGTGTACGCCGTCGCGGGCTCGAGGTTGCCGACCACCCTCGTCATGCCCTTGACCGTCGGCTGCGTGACCAGGGCGTCCCGGCCCTCGACCGGGATCGTGCGGCCGTCGGACACCGTGATCACGTAACCCAGCACCGGGGTGTCCCCCGCGGCCGCCGGCGGGTTCCAGCGGATCGAAGCCGCCGTCGCGCTCGGCAAGGCCTTCGCGCTCGTCGGGACGCCCGGCGGCACCGCCGGCTTCGGGCCGGGCGTCACCGGGGCCGCGGCGAGCGACGGTTGGCTTGTGCCGTAAGCGTTGCGCGCCGAAACCGTCACCGTGTAGGGCGTCCCGTCGGTCAGGCCCGGGACCTCCGCGTACGCGCGCTTCGCGAAGTCGGCCACGGACACCGTCGCGGACTTCGCGTGGCCGCCACCCGTCGCCGTCACGACGTAGTCCGTCACCGGTGCGTTGTTGACCGCGTAGGTCGGGTTCCACGTGGCGTACAGCTTTCCCGAAACGGCGAACGTGCCGACCCGCGACGGCGCTTCGGGTGGCGCGGCGCCGCCGACCCGGCGCGTGAGCAGGCCGCGGTAGGCCGGTTCGAGGCCCGCGTTCGCGACGATCGCCGCCGGCGCGTCGGCCGGGCTCCCGAGGAGCTTGTTGCCGCGCAGGATCGCGCCCTTGTCGACCTTGTCGCGGTCGCCCTGCTCCCAGTAGTTGTCCTCGGTCAGCGTCGGGTCGTTGTTGCCGAGGCCGTCGCGGTAGTCGACGTGCACCGTGCCGACGTTGGCGTACGCCATGCGGTACAGGACGTTGCCGCGGATCGTCTCGTACGTGTTGCCGTTGTCGGTGTAGATGCCCTTGCCGAGCCCCCACTGGTCGTGGACCACGTTGCCGGTGACGTGCTCGCCGTCGTCGAGGGAGCTGCCGGTGATGCCCTGGGTGTAGATGCCGCCACCGTCGTCCAGCATCAGCATGTAGTCGAAGATCAGGTTGTCCGACACGGCGTTGTCGTGCGAGAGGTTCGGCGTCGCCGGGCTCTTGATCTTGTCCGGCCAGCCGCCCCAGCCGAGGGAGACCGCCGAGTAGCCGACGTGGTCGATCTGGTTGTGGGAGATGGTGTTCCGCACGGTGTAGCCGTCGACGATCGGGACGCCGCCGTGGAACTCGCGCGGCAGGCCGTAGAGGTGGTTGTCGGTCACCGCGACGTCGCGCACGACGTCCGCGTCGGTGTCCGTGACCGGCTTGTCGACCCCGCCGAGCTGCACGCCGTTGCCCGAGATGTCGGTGAAGACGTCGCCGCGGACCTGGGATTCCTTGGTGCCGACGACGAGGTCGAGCCCGGCCCCGCCGAGGTGCGCGAACACGCTGTCGGCGAACTCGACGCGCCGGCCGTGGGACACGGAGACGTTCGCGGGTTCGCGCGTCCACGAGGCGTACGGGCAGGTGCCGCCGGGCACGAACTGGCAGAGTCCTTGGACGGCCCAGCCGTCGGAGCCGGTGATCGTGTACCCGGCCTGGATTTCGGAGAACCCCTCCGGCGACGACGGCCGGAGCCAGGTGGCGTAGGAGAAGCGCAAGCCGCGGAAGGCGACGTCGTGGATCGGCGCGTCAGCGGTGCCCCGCGCGTCGACGAGCTGCTCCAGCACCGGCATCTCGACATCGGCCCGCCGCAGGTCCTGACCCGGCGCCGGCCGGTAGTAGACGAGGTGGGCGGACCGGTCGAGGTACCACTCGCCGGGGTCGTCGAGCAGCTCGAGAGCGTTTTCCGCGTAAGTCGGGTGCCGTCCGTTGGTGAGGTCGGCCGGGCCGACCATGTTCACGCTGCGGCCGGGGATGTCCGGGAACAGGACGCGCTTGGTCGAGTTGTCCCAGCACGGCTGGGCCATGGTGATGGTCGTGCCCTGGGCCGCGGCGAGCGGACAGCGGGGCTCGGTCCACTGGCCGAGGCCGTCACGCTGGATGTTCCAGAGCGCTTCGCCCGCGGTGTAGACGAATTCGATGTCTTCCGGGTTGCGCCAGTGCGCGAGCGTGTCCGCGTCGGCGGTGTACCCGGTGGCGGTGGCCTTGACGGCAACGGGCAAGGGACCGCGCGCGCGTTGCTCACGGACCCCGTCGACGTAGAGCTGCCGGGTGTCATCCAGCTTGCCGGGCGCGGCGGCGGCGAACAACCCGGGCCGGCCGGGGACGGGCCGCCACCCGGTGACGCGCACGCCGCCGTTCAGTTCGGTGTCACCGGTGCCCTGCCAGATCACGCGGTGACCGTTGCCGCCGGAGTCCCGGGCATCGAGGCGCAGCGGCTGAGCCAGCCGGAAGACCCCGGAGCCGAGGTGCACGGTGAGATCACGAGTGAGGTGCGGCGCCCGTTGGCGCACGAGGTCACGGGCCTTGTCGAGGGTCCGCAGGGGCTGCCGAGCGGTCCCGGCGGCGCGATCGGAGCCGGTCGGCGAGACGTAGACATCACGGCTCGCGGAGCCGACGTCCGCGGCGGCCGCGGGAGTGGTCGTGGTGAGCAGGGCGGTCGCCCCGAGGAGGACGGTCACCACGGTGCTGCGCCGCTTCGAGGCTCGCTTGGTCAGCATGGGGAGAAAGATAGGATCTCTGGGTGGGAATGTCGATGATTTCCCGTTCAGCGGGGCGCTGGGTCACCTAATCATCGGATGGGTATCGAGCGAACGGCGGTGTCGAAGCCCGAGGCGGTGGGGCGGTGGCAGTGGGCCCTGTGGCGAGGTTGCCCGGGGCAAGTCGATGCGAGCCGATGCGGCGGCTGCTCCGGAATCCTTGGGCGGCCCGCACGGGGTGGCGGTGGCCGAGACACGGCGGCGGTCCCCCGGAACCAGTGGCGGGTGGCGGTGGCGGGTGGCCACGGCAGCGCCTGGGTGAGCTAGTTGTCCCACTGCGGCCGGGTGGCGGACCGGCCGCGGGGTCAGTCGCGGGGGTCAGTCGCGGCTGGGGCCGAACCTCTCCGTGCGGATGCGGTGCGGGTCGTGGCCCAGGGCGACCAGGATGTCCGCTGCCGTCTCCACGAAGCCTGTCGGGCCGCAGATGAAGCTCGACGCCCCGAACTCGGCCGGCCAGCCTGCTGTGTTGAGCGTGGCCACGTCGATGCGCCGGGGGATTCCCGGGCGGCCTTCCGGTAGTTCGCGGGTGTACACGTACGTGATGTCCAGCCCGGGGACCGGCTTGCGCAGCTCGTCCGCGTAGTACAGCTCTGCCGGGGTGCGCAGCGAGTAGATCAGCTTGAACGGCGTGCGGACGCCAGCCGCCCGGCGGGCGCGGATCATGGCCATCACCGGGACGATTCCGGAGCCGCCCGCGATCAGGAGGACCGGGGACGGGTCCGTCGGGCGCCAGACGAACCAGCCGCCGACCGGGCCGCGGATCTCCACCGGGTCGCCGATCGCGTACGGGCCGGCGAGGTGCTCGGACACCTCGCCGCCGGGGACGCGCTGGACCGTCAGCTCGACTCGATCACCGTCGGCGGGCGCGGCGAGCGAGTAGCTGCGCTGCGCTCGATAACCGTCGGCCGCGGTGAGGCGGACGTCGACGTGCTGGCCCGCCAGGTGACCCGGCCAGCCGGGCAGGTCGAAGACGAGCGTGCGGGCCGTCGGGGTCTCGTCGCGGAATTCGGCCAGGCGGGCGACCCGCCAGGCTAGTCGCCCTGATACCGCTGTTCGCGCCATGGATCCCCGTAGTCGTGGTAGCCGACGTTCTCCCAGAAGCCGGGCTCGTCCCGGGTTTTCAGCTCGAGCCCGCGCACCCACTTCGCGGACTTCCAGAAGTACAGGTGCGGCACGACCAGCCGCGCCGGGCCGCCGTGCTCCGGGGTGAGCGGCTTGCCGCCGTACTCGTAGGCGATCCAGGCCTGCCCGTCGAGCAGATCGGCGAGCGGCAGGTTCGTCGTGTAACCGCCGTAGGAGTGGACCATGACGTAGTCCGCGGCCGTGTCGAGGCCGCCGACCAGGGTGTCCACCGCGACGCCGCGCCAGTGCGTGTCCAGTTTGGACCACTGGGTGACGCAGTGGATGTCCACCGTGAACTTCTCGCTGGGCAGGGCCATCAGCTCGGCCCAGCTCCAGGCGTGCTTTTCGCCGGTCTCCGTGGTGACCGTGAACTCCCACGTCTCGGTGCGCACGCGCGGGGTCGGGCCGGCCGACAGCACGGGGAAGTCCTCGGCCAGGTACTGCCCCGGTGGCAGGCGCGGGTTGCCACTGCGGGCCCGGCCGCTGAATCCCGGTGTCACGACGCCCATCGCGGCCCTCCTTCCGGTCGGCCCGAGCCTACGCCCGGACGCGCAGCCCGAGCGACGTGACGAGGACCGCAGCCTGTTCGGGTGACACGATCGCGCCGGCCAGCTCGGCGTTCACCGGGTCGAGCGCCGAGAGGTCGCTGCCCCGCAGGTCGGCGCGGGACAGCTTGACGGCGTGCAGCGCCGCCGCCGAAAGGTCGACGTCGGCGAACACGGCGTCGGCGCAGTTCGCCCCGGTGAGGTCGGCCTCGCGCATGCGCACCCCGTGGAAGGCGACCGATCGCAGGTCGGCGCCCGCCAGGCCGGCGAACGACCAGTCGCCGCCCGTGACCCGCAGCGGGCGCAGCTCGCACTCGCTGAACGTCGCGCCGACGAGCTTGCACCCGGTGAACTCGGCGTCGAAGAAGTTGCACCGCTTGAAGGCGCAGCCGGTGAACGCCGAGTCCGCGTGCCGGGACGCGTTGAAGCGCACGTTGCCGAACACGCAGTCGGTGAAGACCGAGTTTCGCGTCTGCGCCTCCGAGAAGTCGACTTCTCGGAACTCGCACCGCACGTAGTGCCGTCCGGTGATCTCCTCCCCGTACCAGTCGTCGCGGACGAACCGCTGTTCCTCGGCGGGCTGATCTTGCGTGGGGTCGGACACCTCGTCAGGCTAGCCGCAGGTTTCCGACTTCGAAGGGTCCCTTCATGCTCGATGCTCACGCCGTCCGGGCGGCCGTGCCGATGGCCGCGGCCGTCGACGCGGTGCGGGAAGCCTTCCTCGACCTCGCCGCCGGCCGTTTCGTGGTGCCGCAACGGTTGTCCTTCGGTGGCGGCACGACGTTGGTGATGAGCGCGTGCCACACGCCGACGTCGACGACGGTGGTCAAGACGCTCAGTCTCGTCGCCGGCCGCACGCCGATGATCCTGGGGACGCTGGTGTGGAACACCGCCGCGGGCCAAGTGGTCGCCGACGCGATCGAGGTGACCACCCTGCGCACGGGCGCGGCGTCCGGTGTCGCGACGGACTTGCTCGCGCCGACCTCCGCCAGCCGCTTGGCTCTCCTGGGCACCGGCGCCCAGGCCGCCGACCAGGTGCGGGCGGTGGCGGCGGTGCGGCCGGTGAGCCGGCTGGCGGTGTTCGGAAGGAATCCGTCGCGTGCTCACGGGTTCGCGGACCGTTTGCGTGCCGAGTTCCCGGGGATCGCGACGCGGGTCGCAGCGTCGGCTGCCGACGCGGTCGCCGATGCGGAAATCGTGTGCTGCGCTACTTCGTCTTCGACTCCTCTCTTCGAGGTGGACGATCTGCCCGAGCAGGTCCACGTCAACGCGATCGGGTCCTATCTGCCTTCCATGCGGGAGCTTCCGGTCGAGCTGCTCGGTACCGCCGGGTGTGTCGTGGTGGATCAGGTCGAGGCCGTGCTCGAGGAGGCCGGCGAGGTGATCCACGCGGTGGAGAGTGGGTCGGTGGAGCGCTCCTCGTTGGTCGAGCTCGGTGACGCGCTGCGGACGCCGCCGGCGGTGGGTGGACGAACGGTGTTCAAGTCGGTGGGGCTCGCCGTGCAGGATTGGGCCATCGCCCGGTTGCTGGGTGACGCCGGACCACGGTGACGGTCGCGAACGGACGAAACGCGAACCCCGGCCGAGGGCACCAACCCCGGAACTCGCGCGATCAAGGACCGAACACGCGTGACCGAGGGCGGACCTCGCGTGGCTGGGCGGGCATCGCGCGTGTTTGGAGGGGCATCGAGCGTGACTGGGTGGGCATCATGCGTGACTGGAGGGGCATCGGGAGGGGCTGCGGACTGTGCGGGAGGGGCGGCAGAGAGCAACGGGAGCCGCCGAACGGCGCAATCTTGGGGTTGGAGCGTTTGATCGGTCACCCGTTCCGGGAATTTTCCGGACATGTCTCCTTGGCGAACCACCACCAGACGGAACACGGCCGTGCGGGTCATCACGGCGATCGGCGCGATCTTCGCGGGGATCGAAGTCCTTTACATGATCATGGTGCTCGCCGGTGCGAACGCCGGCAACGCATTCTTCATCTTCATCAAGTCGTTGGCGGTCCCCCTCGCGTTGTTCTGGCCGGGGCTGTTCAACGTGGACAACGCCAGCCTGCAGGTCATCCTCGACTTCGGCTTGGCCGCGGTGTTCTGGCTGGTCATCACCGGCATCATCGCCCGGTTCGCGGGCCGGTGACCGGCGGGCGACGCCGCCCTCCGAACGGCCACCTGTCGTCACCGCCCCCTCCGGTGACGGCAGGTGGTGCACCACCTCGTCGACGGGTGCGACAAGCCACCGCACCCATCTTCGGTGCCACCACCGCCGCGTGAGAATCGCCGCTTTCGCGTGACCTCCTGTCGGCATACCTCCTCCCCTTCGGCGACACTGGACGGATGAGCGACGGCAGGTGGTTCGACGGCTGGTCGCCCTGGCCCGAACTGGCCGGGCTGGCCGCGGCCGGACGTTCTCTGCTCCCGAACGTCCCGGTGACGCCGGCCGCCTTGGCGCGCACCGTGACCGAGCAGCTCGTCGGGCGCCGGCTGACGGCCAAGGTCGACGGCCGCGACGTCGGGCTGACGCTCACCGAACTCGACTACCCGGCCGACAGCCTCCGCCTGGCCACCGGCCGCGTCGGAGACGTCCGGATCGTCGCCGAGGACGTCGACTGGCCCGAGCCCGAAGGCGGCAGCATTCCGCTGCGCCGGGTCACCGTGCTCGCCGAAGACGTCCGCCTCCGCTCGCTGCCCACGCCGGCCGCCAAGCCGGCCCGCGTCGAACTGCGGATCGCCGTGTCCGCGGACGTGCTGCGCGAACGGGTGGCGAAAGTCCGCCCCGGGATCGTCGCCGCCCCGGCCGGAAGCGGACTGCTCCAGATCCACTGGGCCAAGAAGCCGCAGTGGGGCCACCTGACGTTGGAGGCCCGGGTAGAGGACGACGCCGTGGTGCTCGAGCCGCGGAACCTCCACATCGGACAGCGGAAGCTCCGGCCACCGAAGCGCTTCCGGCCCATCGTGCTTCCCCTGCCGGAACTCCCGCCGGGCATAAAGCTGACGGAAGTCGAGCCACGGCAGGACGAACTCGTGCTGCACACGGTGGCGGAGGAATGGCCGGACCGACTCTCCCGCATTCCACTGGCGGACTTGCTGAGCTGGCTGACGACCGCCGCGATGACACTGACCCTGCCGAACCTCGGTACCCGTTCATGACCCCTCCTCGACGAGCCGGACACCGAAAACGCTACTAGAACGCTTGTTCGAACGTCATCACTCACAAGGGTAAGGCCCCGGATTCACGCGTCCCGGTCCCGCAGATACCGCGTGTGATCGGCCTGCCGGTCGACCTCGGAGGCGTAGAACCGCTCGGCCACCCGGTGCGCCTCCGCCTCGAGCAAACCCAGCTGCGCCGCCAGTTCCTCGCCCGCACCGGTCCGCCGCGAAGCGAACCACCACGGCAGGTTCAAATAGGTTTCCAGCGACAGCGGCAGATCCGTGCGCGCCAACCGTCCGACCGAGTGCTGCAGGTCGGGATCGGCCGCGAGCCGCGCGGGCTGCGACAGCAGGTCCCGCAGAACCTCGGCGATGCGCCCCACAGTGTCCACAGTGGACGCGGGCATGCGCGAAGCCTGCGCCGAGACCCGGCGCACCAGGACTTCCAGCGAAGAGCGCAGCTCGGCCGAGGTGTCCGGCACCAACCGGACCTTCTCGGGAGGCGCGAGCAGCGCCCCCACCAGGTACAACGCCACCACGACGAACGGCCAGAACCACCCGACCACGCCGGTCAGGTACAGCACGACACCGAGAAGCCCCCCGACGCAGCCGAGGAGGTTCTTGGTCGACCCCAGGTAGCGCAGCATCATTGGTACCCGCGGATCTCCTGGAACACGCTGGACAGCTGGACTTTCCGCGCGTCGAACACCTTGCCGCCGGTGGACCCGGCGACCTGGGTCAGCTCGTCGCTGCTGCCCTCCCCGAACAGCACGGTGAACACCGGCACCTGCTTCATGGCGGGCGGCAGCGAGCCGAACGACGCCTGGAAGTCCGCCAACGACGAGCCGTTCGCGTTCTCGCCGTCGGTCATCAGGACGATCGAGGTGAACCGGTCGGGATCGCGCGCCGCCAACGGTTCCAGCACCCGGTAGGCCTCGGACAGGCTGTCGTAGATCGCCGTCCCGCCGCCGGCCGACAGCCCCTCGGCGAACGCCTTGATGCGGTCCAGCTCGCCCTGGGGGTTCTGCTCCGGCACGGTGAATGTCGAAGGCCGCGAAGGACTCGAGTTGAACGGCAGCATCGTCACCTCCTCCCGGCTCCGGAACCGCCGGAACCGCCCGGTCAGCGACGTGTCCGCGCCCGTCAGCCCGACCAGCGCGCTCCGCAGCGAGTCGATGCGATCGCCCTTCATCGACCCGGACGTGTCGAGCACGTACAGCGTCCGCGACGGCCGCCGGATCTTGTCGAAGTAGGCCTGGAGCAGCGCGTCGACCGCCTGCTGCGTCGCCGGGAACGGCAGCTCGACGAGGTCGTGCGCCGCGAACTGCGGTGCCAGCGCGACGCCCGGGACCACCGGCCGCCGCTGCGTGGTCTCCATGATCTTCTTCTGGACGTCGGGCGTCCGCAGGTAGTCCGAAAGCCGCTGGTGCGCGGAACGCGCGTCCGAACCGGCGTCGGCCAGCAAGGAGAGCGGGTAGTCCGCTGTGACGACGCCGTCGCTCGGGTAGACGAGCGTCAGCGGTTCGGGCAGCTTCCCGGACGCGTTCGCCGAGAGCAGCACGGACTCGTAGTTGATGAGCCCGTCGACCTTCTGCCCCGGGTCCTGGCCGGTCGCGCGCCGCGTGTACGCGTCCGACAGCCAGCCTGACGACCCGGCCGAAAGTGCCTGGGCGCTGAAGAACTGCGTCAGCTGCGGAGTCACCGAAGCGATCTGCTGGGCGTCGATCGCGTTGCCCGCGCCCGCGAGCGCCGACGCGACGCCGACCAGCGCCGAGAACCCCGAGTTCGACGCCGACGGGTCCGTCATCCCGTAGCTGAACGCCTTCTTCCCCGCCTGCGCGGCGATCTCGCCCCAGCTGACGGGCTTGCCCGCCCAGCCGAGCCGCTGCACCACGGACGACGCCAGCCCCAGCACCACCGGCGAGCTCATGATCTTCACCTGGTTCCCGAGTCGCTTCGCCGCTTCGGGAATGCCCGCGGGATAACGGTTCGAGGAGAACCAGACGGCGTCGTACTTGCCGTCGACGCTGCCGTTCGCCAGCGCTTCGGCGCCTTCGAGGGTCCCGGTGAAGGTGAACTTGACCGTCACTCCGGTGGCGCGAGCGGCTTCGTCGAGCACCGGCTGCATGTCCGCCAGTTCGCTGCCCGCGAGGATCCGCAGCGTCCCCGGCTCGGGCTCCCCCAGCGGCGCGGACGACGGCTCAGAGCACCCCGCCAGCACCAAAGCGCAGAGCCCCAGCGCGAAAAGCCTCCTGATCATGCTTCCCCCTCGTGCGAGCGCCGCAGGTGGTCTTCGGCGCGGCGGATCTCGCCGGACAGCGACTCGACGGTCGCCGCCATGCTGCGGACGGCGTCGGCGCGGAACCCGTCGATCGCGTCGATCGAGGCGTAGATCCGGTCGAACGACTGCCGGATCGTCTCGGTCGCGACGGCCGGGTCGCTGCTCGCCTTGCGGATCTCCGCGGACTGCAGCGTCAGGAGCTCCGAGTTGGCGCGGATCAGCCCGTCGGTGGTCGCCTGCAGCGCCGCGACCTCGTCGAGGACGTCGCGCTGGCTCGCCAGAGCGCCGCTGACCAGCAGGGCGACCCGCAGCGCGGACACGGTCGTCGACACCGCCCGCTCGACGCCGCGGACCAGCTCGTCGTTGTTCTTGCGCACCAGGTCCAGCGCGAGGTAGCCCTGCGCGCTGACCGCGAGCTGGGTCAGCAGGTCCTGGTGGCGTTGCCGGATCGGGTACAGCACGTCGGCGCGCAACGCGTTGGCGCGCGCGGGATCCGTCAGGTCGAAGACGCCGGCCTGCGCCTCGATCGCGCCGTCGACGGCCTCGGCGAACGCGGCCGCCTCGGCGAGCTTGCCCATGACCTTCCACAGCCGCTCACGCTCGCCCTTGATCGCGGCGTTGTCGCGACGCAGGACGTCCTGGCGGCCGCGGAGGTCGACGACCAGCGCGTTGACCGGCTCGTTCGCCGCGCGGTAGCGGTCCAGGGCCCGCTTCGCGCCCTGGGCGACCGGGAACATCCCAAGCAGCTTGCGCCCGGTCAGCGGGAGCTTCGCCGGGTCCAGCTCGGCGACCGTGCGGCGCAGGCTGGTGAGACTCGTCGTGACCCCGTCCTGCGGGGAGGCCGCGCTGCGCAGGGACCGGTCCAGCATCGACCCCGCGACGCCGGCCGCGGCCCGCATGTCGGCCTCGCCGACGGCCAGCAGCTCGTCCAGGAGGTCCGTGAACTCCGGCGACCGGACGTCGAGGGATTCCAGCCGCGAAGCGAACTTCGCGGCGCGAACGGCGACTTCCGACCGGGTGTCGTCGCTGAGCGTGATGAGCCCGGCGGCGCGCTCGACCGGGATCGCCGTCACCGGCTCGGGCGGCGCGAGGGTGAACTCGTCCATGTCAGTACTGCTTGCCGACGGCGTCGAGCAGCCGTTCGAGGGTCTCGAACGACGGCGGTTCGACGGCGTCCACGAGGTCGGCCGGCGCGTGCGCCGGGGCGGCGACGTCCGCGAACAGCTGCGGGTTGTTCGTGCGGAACCCGAAGGTCGCGGCGAGCTTGCCCAGCTCGGGGTCGGTCGCGAGGAGCTGCCCCACCTTGTCGCCGTCACCGGAGAGCGGGACGAGCGTGTGCTTCGAGTACACCGTCGGCGCGGTGTAGATCATGCGCATGTCCGGCCGGATCGAGCCGTCGCCGCGGACGACCCGGTCGACGAACTGCGACTCGTAGATCAGCGCGAGCGGCGTCTTCCCCATCCCCGCCGCCAGGTAGTCCTCGAACGGCCCTTCGGTGCTGTTCTGCGTGTACCCCTGGTCCAGGAACAGCTTCGACACCGCGGGCAGCACCTTCGCCTCCTGGTCGGGCGTGCTGACGACGGTGTTGCCGTTCGCCACGAAGGAAACGATCGACAGGTACATCGCGGCGGAGTTCGACTCGCGCGGGTCGGTTGTCGTGACGAGGACGTTCTTGCGCGCCGGGTACGCGGTGTTGCCGGGCAGCTGGTCCCAGCGCGTTCCGGCCTTCGCCAGGTCGAGGTACTTCGCGATGTCGAGGACGTCGTAGTCGCCGGCGCCCTTGTGCACCACCCCATTGGCCCGCAACAAAGAAACGATCGGCTCGAACGATGCGATCGCCATCGGCGACTGGAACGGCGTGTAGACCGTGGTCACCTTGCGGTCGCGCTGGATCTTCTGCGCGGCGGGCGACGACGACGGGAACGCGAACGCGTACTTCCCGAGGTCGACGGTCGTCGCGATCTGCCGCGATCCCGCGGTGTCCACTTCGACCTTCAAGCCGTGGCGGGCGAACGCGTCGACGACGCGCTGGTCGGTGAAGAAGGCCTGCTTCTCCGAACCGATCACGCCGCGCACGGTGGTCAGGTCGCCACCCTGCGCGGTGTCGTCCCCCCGGCCCCAGATGATCACGGCGACGACGGCCAGCAGCAGCACCACGGCCAGCCCGATGGACACCCGGCGTTTCACGAGCCACTCCCCTCGACGGCCCTTCAGGGCCTTCGCCCATTTGACGCGGGAGCAGTCCGGTTCGAAGTGAACAACGGGTGAAGGAACGGTCTCAGGTCACCGGGAACCAGGTCCCGGACTCCCATTCCGTGTCGCCCCAGGCGTTCCGCTCGTCGGATCGTGGGTCGAGCACCAGATCCGTGTCTTCCCGGAAAACCAGCACCGGTCGCAGTTCTGGGCCGTACGGCGGCCATTCGGGACCGTCGGCGTCCGCGACGCCGTCCCGGATGAACCGCACCCAGCTGCGGTGGATGAGCAGTGCCGCGCGTTCGCGCTTCGGGTTGACGGCGGAGCCCTGCGTGGCGAGCGGCAGCGGCGTCTTCCACGCCATCGTCGTCTCGGTGCCGTGGCCGCCGTCGAGCTGTTCGGGCACGCCGGGCGCGGCGATGTCGATGCGGTAGCGGTAGACGGCCGCGTAGGCGGACTGCGCGTCGGCGAGGCGCTGCGTCGGGACGCCGTAGCGCTCATCGCCCATCGCGGCGATCTTCGCGGACTTCAGGTCGGGGACGCGGCGAAGGTACGTCTCGAGAAGCCGCGAAGCGCCTTCGTCGCCGAGGATTCCGTTCAGCACGCCGCTCGCCGGCGCCGTCGCGACGTCGTCGCCGAGCATCAGCGCGTACGTGCTGCCCTCGTTGCTGTTGCAGCCCACGAGCAGCGAGACGCCGGCCGCGCTCCCCCGGCGGATCGGCTCGATCGGGACCTCCGGCAGCACGCGGGGGTGCAGCGTCGGCCGCCACAGCCACAGCGCCTGGAAGCCGGTGAGGATCCGTTCCTGCGCCTCGACGAACTCCTTGGCCGGCAACGAGCGCAACGTCTCGGCGTCGTGGCAGCCGACCTCGTCGAGGAGCCGCCGGGCCAGCGCGGTCCCGGCTTCCGGCGTCGCGACGTGGTCCGCGCCGCCGCTGCTGCTGATCGCCTGGGCGAACAACCCCGCGCCCAGCGGGCTGCCCATCAGGTTCCCGACGCTCTTCGCGCCCGCCGAGACGCCGTAGACGGTGATCCGGGCGGGGTCGCCGCCGAACGCGGAAACGTTGCGGCGCACCCACTTCAAGGCCTCGACCTGGTCGAGGAACCCGCACACCCCGGCGTCCGCTTCGGACTCGCCGAAGATCCCGGCGAGGTGCAGGAAGCCGAGCGAGCCGAGGCGGTAGTTGATCGTGACGACGACGATCCCGGCGCGCGCGAACTCCTCGCCGTCGCCGAGCTGCTCGCCGTGGCCGACGCGGTACCCGCCGCCGTGCAGCCAGAACAGCACCGGCCACCCGCCCTCGGGGACCGGACCTTCCGGCGTGCAGACGTTGAGGTACAGGCAGTCCTCGTCGCACACGGCGGACGGGTTCATCGGGTCCGGTGCCTGCATCGCGTGCGGCCCGTACTCCGTCGCGACGTGCACGCCGCCCGAGAGCGACGGCGGCCGCGGCGCCTTCCACCGCAGCTCCCCGACCGGCGGGCGGGCGTACGGGATCCCGCGCCACCGGCGGACGCCGTCGCCCGCCAGCCCCACCAGCGCCCCGAGCTCGGTCGTGACCGTCGGGACGGAAGCCATCAGAGCGAGGCCTGCTCGACCGTCGGCAGGCAGATCTCGAACCGGGTGTTGCCGGGCTCGGACTCGACGCGCAGGTCGCCCTGGTGGCGTTCGACGACGATCTTCCACGAGATGTCCAGGCCGAGGCCGGTGCCTTCGCCGACCGGTTTCGTCGTGAAGAACGGCTCGAAGATCCGCTGCTTGATGTCCGCCGGGATGCCGGGGCCGGTGTCGCCGATCTCCACGCGGACCTGGTCGTTCTGGCCCCACGTCCGCAGCGTCAGCGTGCCTTCGCCCTGCATCGCGCCGAGGGCGTTGTCGATGACGTTCGTCCAGACCTGGTTCAGCTCGGCCGGGTACGCCGGGATCTTCGGCAGACCGCGGTCGTACTCCTTCACGACGCGGATCCCGGGGCCGATCTTGCCCGCGAGCATGACGAGCGTGGAGTCGAGGCCGTCGTGGACGTCGACCCACTGGTGCGGCGCGCGGTCCATCTGGGAGTACTGCTTGGCCTTGCCGACCAGCGCGGAGATACGGGTCGTCGAGTCCTCGATCTCGCCCATCAGCATCTCGGTCTCGAGCGCGTAGGCGAGCCAGCGGACGGCGCCGTCGATGAAGGTGTCACCGACCTGCTCGAGGACGTTGTCCAGGTCGGTCGTGGTCAGGCCGGCGCGGACGTAGATGTCGGCGAGGTCCCAGCCCTGGTCGATGCCGCGGTCCTCGAACCAGCCGGTGATCTCGTCCTCGCGGTCGGCCTGCTGCATCGCGGACAGCTTTTCGGCGTTGACGACCTGCTTGACCAGGCGTTCCTGGACGTCGATGAGCTGGTAGAGCAGCTCCGGATCGATGTCCTTCTTGGCGAGGAAGGCGAGCTTGTGCCGCATCCCGGCGACGCGTTCGCGCAGGGCGGACGTCGCCCGGACGGCGGCCGCGGCCGGGTTGTTCAGCTCGTGCGTGAGACCGGCCGAGAGTTCGCCGAGGGCGAGGAGACGGCGACGCGAGCCGATCACGGTGTCGCTGTTGCGCCAGCCGAGGTACATGCCCTCGAGGAGGTGCGTCGCCATCGGGAACCACCGGCGGAACTCGAAGGAGAACTCCTTCGACGGCAGCGTCAGGAACGTGACGTCGGACAGCGCGCGCACCGTGGCGTTGTAGGTGTGCTCGCTCTCCTGGTGCACGAAGAACTGCGTCGCGCCGAAGTAGGCGCCGCGCTGGTCGGACCGGTTGGTCTCCACCTCGGTGCCGCTGACCAGGCGCGTCATCCGGATCGCGCCGCCGAGCAGGACGTAGAAGCAGGTCGCCTCGTCGCCCTCGCTGATGACGGTGGAGTCGGCCGCGTACTCCTCGAGCACGGCGTTGGCGGCGATCCAGTCGAGCTGGTCTTCGGAAAGGTGTTCGAAAAGGAAGAGCCCGCGAAGCTCTTCCCGCGGCAGTGCGCTCATTGTTCCTCCAGGTACCGGTGTACCAGCGTCACGGCCATCGCGCCTTCGCCGACCGCGGACGCCACCCGCTTGACCGACTGCGCCCGCACGTCACCGGCCACGAACACACCGGGGACGGACGACTCGAGGTAGTGCGGATCACGGTCGAGGGTCCAGCCCGCCGGCCGCTGCCCGTTCGCCGTCAGGTCGGGGCCGGTGCACACGAAGCCGTGCTCGTCGCGGTGGATCGCGTCGCCGAGCCACTCGGTGCGCGGGGCGGCACCGATGAAGATGAACAGGTGGCCGCTCTCGACCGTCTCGGCGACGCCGTTCTCGCACAGCGTGAGGCGTTCGAGGTGCTCGTCGCCGTGGGCCTGCTTGACCGTGGTGTGCGTGCGGACGTGGATGTTCTCGATGCCGGCGATCTGCTCGATCAGGTAGTGCGACATCGATGACTCCAGCGACTCCCCGCGCACGAGGATCGTGACGTCGCTCGCGTGTCGGGAGAAGAACACCGCCGCCTGTCCGGCGGAGTTGGCGCCGCCGACGATGTAGACGTGCTCGCCCTTGCACTCGGGCGCCTCGGTCGCGGCCGAGCCGTAGTAGACGCCGCGGCCGCTCAGCTCCTCGATGCCCTCGGCGTCCAGCGCGCGGTAGGTGACGCCGCTGGCGAGGATCACCGAGTGCGCGGCGATCTCGCTGCCGTCGCCGAAGGTGACGACCCGCGACGAGCCGCGGGCTTCGAGGCCGACGACGTCGCGCGCGGTCAGCACCTCGGCGCCGAACTTCTGCGCCTGGCGCCGCGCCCGGTCGGTCAGCTGCGCGCCGGAGACGCCGTCGGGGAAGCCGAGGTAGTTCTCGATGCGCGAACTGGTGCCGGCCTGGCCACCGGTGGCCTTCTTCTCGACGAGCACCGTGCGCAGGCCCTCGGACGCGCCGTAGACGGCGGCGCCGAGGCCGGCCGGTCCCCCGCCGATCACGACGAGGTCGTAGAACTCCTGCGCCGGACGGGTCGACAAGCCGACCGCGTCGGCGATCTCGCTGCCGGAGGGGTGCTTGAGGACGGTGCCGTCGGGGGTGACGACGACCGGGATGTCGGCGTCGGTGGCCTCCGCGGCCTGCAGGATCCGGCGCCCCTCGTCGTCTTCGACCGAGTACCACCGGTACGGGACGGCGTTGCGGGCGAGGAAGTCGCGCATGTGGAACGACGGCGAATTGAAGCGGTGGCCGATGAGCTTGACCTCTTCGACCGGCTTGTCGCCGACGGCCTTCCAGGTCTCGACCAGGGCGTCGATCACCGGGTAGAGCTTCTCCTCCGGCGGGTCCCACGGCTTGAGCAGGTAGTGGTCGACGTCGACGACGTTGATCGCCTGGATCGCGGCGTCGGTGTCGGCGTAGGCGGTCAGCAGGGCGCGGCGGGCGTGCGGGAACAGGTCCATCGCCTTCTCGAGGAAGGCGATCCCGTCCATCTGCGGCATCCGGTAGTCGGCGAGGATCGCCGCGACGGCGTCGCCGCGCAGCTTGATCTCGCGCAGGGCGTCGAGGGCGTCCGCACCGGAGTCGGCGCGGATGACGCGGTAGTCCTTCCCGTAGCGGCGCCGCAGGTCACGGGCGACCGAGCGGGACACGGCGGGATCGTCGTCGACGGTCATCAGGATCGGCTGGCTCACGAGATGCAGCCTACGGCGCCGGGTGGCCGCCTGGGGAGGACCGGCGTTTCGGCACCTGGACCCGCTCCAGGTCCTCGGCCACCACGATCTCGCCGTCGAACTCGGCTTTCGCCTCGTCCAGGAAGCGCTGCGGGTCGGGGTAGCGCTGGGAGAAGTGGGTCAGCACGAGCTGCCGGACGCCGGACTCGGCGGCGACGCGGGCGGCCTGCCGCGCGGTCAGGTGCCCGAAGTCTTCCGCCAGCCGGGTGTCTTCCGCCAGGAACGTCGACTCGATCACGAGCATGTCGGCTTTTTCGCTGAGCGCGTACACGGCGTCGCAGAGGCGGGTGTCCATGACGAACGCGAACCGCTGGCCCGGCCTGGGCGTGCTGACGTCTTCGAGTCTCGTGCCCCCGAGGTGTCCTTCCCGTTGGAGCTTGCCGACGTCCGGGCCCGCGATGCCGCGTTCCCGGAGTTTTCCGGGGAGCATGGTGCGGCCGTCCGGCTCGACCAGGCGGTAACCGAAGGCTTCGACCGGGTGGCTGAGGCGCCGGGCCTCGAGCGTGAACTTCCCGGTGACGATCGGGCCGTCCTCGGCGATCGGGAGTTCGCGTAGATCGGCCTGCTCGTAGAACGACGTCGCGTGCCGCAGCCGCTCGAAGTAGTGCGCGCCGGACGCCGGGAAGTGGGCGTGGACCGGGTGCTTGACCGCGTCCAGCGACAGCCGCTGGATCACGCCGGGCAGGCCGAGGGTGTGGTCGCCGTGGAAGTGCGTGAGACAGATCCGGGTGATGTCCGTGGCGGCGACACCCGCCCGCAGCATCTGCCGCTGGGTGCCTTCGCCGGGGTCGAAGAGGAGGCCCTCGCCGTCCCATCTCAGCAAGTAGCCGTTCTGGTTGCGGTGGCGCGTGGGCACCTGGCTCGCGGTGCCCAGCACCACCAGTTCGCGGGTCGACACCCCCGCACGCTACTCACGCGGCGGGAGCGGTGTCCCCCAGTTTGCGCAGCCGGAAGGCCAGCACCAGCAGCATGATCCCGTAGAGCAGCGCGTAGATGCCGACGAGCAGCGCGATGCCGAACGCGCCGGCGATCGGGTTGATCACGATGAGCACACCGGCGATCACGGAGAGCGCGCCGGCGGCGATGAGGAACGCCTCACCCTGGATCTGCTTGCGCAGGCGGATCGCGGCGGCGATCTCGGCGACGCCGGTGATGATCGCCCACAGGCCGACCAGCAGGGCCAGGAGCAGAACCGTGATCCCGGGCCAGACCAGGACCAGGATTCCGGCGATGATGCCGAGCGCGCCGAGGATTCCGTAGGCCACGCGGTGGCCGGTGTCGCCCGGGCGGAAGGCCTGCATCAGGCCGCCGATGCCGTCGACGATCGCGTACACGCCGTACAGGATCGCCAGCACGAGCACCGTGGCGCCCGGCCAGATCAGGGCGAAGAGCCCGAAAAGCACGGCGAACACGCCACGGACGGCGGCGATCGGCCAGGCTCGGCGGGGTTCGACAACGGAAAACGCTGCGAAGGAGGTCATGGGTCGCTCCTCGGGTGTGGGGCGTCCCATTATCGCGACTGATCGCCCGGCCGGCGTGATTCACCACCCGTTCGGGCCATGCGTCCACAGTGTCCGGACAAATAGGACCGGCGTGCGCCGCGGCCGCCACCACGGCGCACGCCGGTTGCTCAGGGGTAGCTGACCAGGTTGACCGGCTTGGTGCCGGCCGGGGTCGTGTCACCCGTGGTGTTGATGACGTGCGTGATCGTGCCCTGGTAGTTGAGCGACACGGTCACCATGTCGTGGAACCGGACACCCGAGGTGTTCGGCGCCTCGAACGCGTGAGCGCTGGCGACGGCCGGGTTGGTGCTGAAGTAGCAGTAGCTGCCCAGCCCCCACGCCTCGTGACTGGTGACGTTCGGGCCCACCTTGTAGGCGGAGTAGCCCTTCGTGGACCCGTTCATCCAGCCGGCCTGGTTCGGCACGTCGTAGGGCATCTCGTTCTGGAAGAAGTACGTCCGGCCGCCGTTGCCGTTCCAGACGACCTGCGTCTTCTGGTAGTGCTCGACGAACAGGCCGTACATCGTCACGTTGTTGCCGTTGACGGTGAGCCCGTTGTCGGCCGTGTTGGTGGTCCAGCCGACGTACTCGTTGCGGTCGGCGTGGTCGGCGCGCCAGATCCACATGTGGTCGCCGATCACGTTGTTGCTGTTGACGACCAGGCTGTTCGTCGCCTTCCCGACGGCGGCGCCGCCGATCCGGAAGAAGACGTCGTGCAGCGACGTCGGGTCGGCCGAGTGGTCGGCGGTCGAGCCGGCCTGGCCGACCTGCATGAGGGTGTTCGAGTTGGTCGTGCCGGCGTCGATCAGCAGGCCGGCGACCTTGACGCCGTCGACGTCGTCGACGTTCATCGCGGTGACGCCGTTGTCCGGCACCATCGTGGCGATGCCGAGCCCGAGCACGACGGTGTCCGGCCGGGTGACGCGCAGCGCCTGGTTGAGGTGGTAGACACCCGGCGTGACCAGCAGGTTCTTGCCCGCGGCGAGCGCGGCGTTCATGTCCGCGGCGGTGGCGCCGGGCTTGGCGATGTAGAACTGGTCGATCGGCAGCGAGGTACCCGGCGCGGTGCCGTTCGCCCAGCTCGTGCCGGACGCGTTGGTCTTCACGCCGGGCACGAAGACCTGGTAGTTGCCGGCGCTGTCGATGTAGAGGAACGGCTTTTCGCGCACGACCGGCGTCTGGTTGACGGTGGTGTACGGCGGCGCCGGGAAGGTGTTCTGCGGGGCGCCCTGGACACCCGCGAAGACCATGTTCCAGTTGGAGCCGTTCCAGCTGCCGAACTGCGAGTTGCGCGAGATCCACTGCTGCTGCGAGCCGGACCGGACCTGGCCGTCGATCTTCGAGTCGGAGATCCAGCCACCGCTGGCCCAGCCGCCGTCGTCGAGCTGCAGGTCACCGCGGACGTGCATGCGGCGGTACGGCGCGGCCTGGCTGACGGCCCAGCGGTCGGCGCCGCCGGTCGGGTTCACGGACAGGTTCTCGGCGCCGCGCCAGAAGTTCTGCGTCGCGTTCTGCGGCGGGAACCAGTCCGCCTCGACGTGCACGGCGCCGTTGATCGTCACGGCGTCGGGGCTCAGGCCGAGGCCCAGCACCTGCGTGTAGAAGCCGACGTTGACGTCGTTGGAGTACGTGCCGGGCTTGAACATGACGGCGTAGCGCTGGCTGCCGAACTGGTTGCGTTCCTGCTGGCTGAAGATGCTGTTGAGCCGGCTCTGGATCGTCGAGCTGGGCATCGACGGGTCGAAGATCACCACGTTCGGGCCGAGATCCGGCTGACCGGGCTGCGTCGTGTTCACGGGGTTCAGGATGAACGACTGGGCGGTGGTGCCGTTGCAGGCGTACTGCTGGAGCTGCACGGAATCGGCGACGGAGGCCCCGGGGACGTCGAGGCACTTCCCGCTGTTGCGGCTGACGAAGTGGTAGCGGCCGTTGCCCTCGTCGACGGCCTGCCACTGCTGGTTGGCGCCGTTCGAGTAGGTCCAGAGCTGCACGAGCCCGCCATCGGCGGTGGAGACGCCGGTGACGTCCCAGGCCGCGGCGGGGTTGCCGCGGGTGTTCACCCGGAAGTAGCCGTCGCCGGTCGACTGGAACTGCCACTGCTGCGAGGCGGTCTGGTTGCAGGAGTACTGCTGCACGACGGTGCCGTTGGCCGTCCCGGCGGCCCGAGCGTCGACGCACTTCCCACTGTTGACGGCGGCCACGGTGTACCAGCCGTCCGGGGTGACCGCGGCTTGCGCGTTCGTCGCGGTCGCGGTGCCCGCGACCAGGGCGAACGCCGCGGAGAGCAGCGTCATCACCCGCCGTCTCGTCTTCATCGAAACCTCCTCTGCCGCGCATACGGCGGCGTCCGTAGAGCAGGAAACGGCAGAGGCGTGCCCGGTCTAGGGGTAGACGCGGCGTAACGGGCGGGGACCTCGGCGCCACAACCGCCGAAAATGTAACGGCGGCCACACCCGGAGTCAATACACGACTAAAAATAAGGCTTAAAGTGGCAGGTCAGCGCCCCGCTCACCGGGACCGGCTCACAGGGGGACCCCCTCGACGGAGGCCGTGCGGGGGTCATGTACGGTATTGCCATACGAGATGCGGAGTTCACCTTCGCCTCGGGGCTATGGCGCAGCTGGTAGCGCACCTCACTGGCAGTGAGGGGGTCAGGGGTTCGAGTCCCCTTAGCTCCACTCTCGCAGAACCCCTTCGGTCAAGCCGTTCCGGCAGGTCGGAGGGGTTTCTTCATGCCCGGGATCGATCTTGAGTGATCAGCTTCGACTGGAAGCTAGCTGTCCCTGCTGGGGCATTTCTGGAGCACCACGCTCCTGCCCACCGAACCTCTGACACCACGTCGCCGCCGCTCACGGGCTGTGCCCTCGACCTGGCCCCTCCCGCCAGCGGCGATAGGGGCAGCCGGCACCAATCGGGTGCGTTTTGCCGACGGAGCTGTGCTCCCGGTGGGGCAAAACTGGAGCACTGCCCCAGCCCCGGTGCGGAGTCGGCGCGGTGTTCCCGCTGGTCTCGGGCGCGGCCCACAGGCGCCCCGACCGCGGCGATAGGGGACAACGCCGCCACCTGCCCGCCGTCGACCACACTCGGTGACGGCGTCGGCGGCCGTGGCGCCACGGGATGCCAGCGCCGCTCGAGATCGCCTAGCAGCCACTGCTCGACCTCCGGGGCGACATGGGAGTAGATCTCGACGACCCGATTGTCCAGATGATGACCAAGCCTCAGAGCCTGGGCGATCTCCGGTGCACCGCCCGCGATCAGCCAGATCTTGTGACCGTGCCGCAGCCCATGGAAGGTCAAGCCGAGCAGGACCGCCGCGCAGCCCGCCCTCATCCCGGACGCGTCGCTGCCGTCGACGGGGCGAATCTCCCGTTCCAGCTCCCGAGCCCACTGGGTCACACCCAGCGCCGGGCGTACCGGTCGGTGACTGGTCGACAGACTCTTCGCAGCGGATAGCCCCTGTTGATACGCCGTCTCGTGCAGATGCGGGTCGCCGGGGAGGCAGCCGGTCGATCGACCGGTTCGTACGCACTGGTAGCGATGAGCGGCGATCGCCACCTGCCTGTGCACCAGCCACGCTTTGCGACACCGCGGTGCAGCAGCGACCGTTATCGGTCCGGTACTCCCCCAGCGTTTTGCGGCATCTATGGGACCATGCGATCATGAGCTACCACTTGGCGGTATGGGACGGCGCCCGACCTGCAGTCGACCGATGGGCCGAAAGGCTCTTTTCGGAACTATATGATCAATACATCGTCACCGAGGCCGCACATCCACCGAACTCGAGAATTTTACGGCATGTCGCAACACTACTCGTTGCAGCATTGCCACCGAAACCGCACGAAAACTTTCCCTGGCCTGCTACGACCCTCAAACGCGCAAGCTCCGCTGATCAGCCTACTGGCCGGTGAACCACTCACCGATCGACTTCCACTCGAACTTACCTCGCCACGAGAAGTCGCCCTTCGCCCAGCCCGCGAGGGCGGCCACCACGTCATCCCGAGAATCCGTCGATGTCTGGAAGTGTTCCGCCGCACTCCCCGCTCGATATTCAAGCTGATAGCCCCCCTCCAGCCGAAGCCTAGCTTGGACGTAGTGAACGTCGACCCTTCCTTGCTCGCCATCGTGTTCCAGAACGACGTGCTCTCCAGGCCGAAGTCCGACTACCGTTATCCGGATGTTCAGCTCGCTCGCCGGACGAACAGTCGCACCGTTGAATTCTCGAATTACAACTTCTGCATCCACGAAATCTCCCACGAGGCGGCACCGAAGTCAGATCGTATCAGAACAACCGAAAGCGCGGATCAGACGTTCACCAGCCGCACACCGATGATCCTGAAACCTTGAGCCTGACCAGTGCCTTTGGCTATATTCCCGCTTTCGACCCAGTTTTCGAAGGCCCGCTGAGCAGCATCTCTATTAGCCGTTCCACTCTTTAGGCGCTCACTTGCTCGCCGTTTCCAGCACAGTAAATTCGCCCTCGAACAATCTTCAGACCAGGTGCTGGCGCGAACATCGTCAGGCGTATCGAGTTGCTGGCCCTTCACGAGGTCAGCGGCGTACGCCCATCGTCGAGTTGTGTCATCCCAGAAGAAGTGATGCGCGGTGGCTGTGGTCACTCCGGTACCGCCGGAACCAGCGATGACCAGATCGACGAAATCTGTGTCGTCGTCCGTGACGTGGACAGCCTGGACTACATGCGACTGGACCTTCCCGTCGTCCGGCGAAGCATTGAGAACCATGTCGCCGTGTCCGATGTCCTGGATGGACTTGGTGGTTCGGACGGCCGTCAACACCTGCGTGCCCGCAACGAAGCTGTTCGGTGCGCAGGCGATCGGATTTTCGGAGAGCTGAGGCCTGCCGGAAAGAAATGGTCGACAACTGCCCCTACAGTCCGCACCGTCCCCTTAAGACTTTCGCCGGAGCTTGGGTTGGGCGGGACACGCAGCAGTCACCGGTGGGCGAGCGTGCCCGGCAACTTCGACAAGCCCAACTGCGGCGCCCTGTGGCCCACCGACAACGAGTGGGGCACCCCGGCCCTGCCGCCCGCCCGGCTCGAGCCTGCCCGGTTGGTGGCCTACACCGACCGGCACGCCACCAGCACCGCCGGACCCGGTGCCGCGGTGCACTTCGTCCTCGACGACCACCGCTTCGAGGTCGTGTGGTCCAAACCGGAGCGCGACCTGTCCGTTGGCGCTCGGTCGGTGCGGCGCCGACACCGGATTTCAGCCTGTACCGGGACATGCCGCTGGTGATGGAGCTGTGGCAGGCCTACCGCTCCCGCTGGTGCGGCGCCTGGCTGCTGCAGCCGTGGTCAACCGGAATCCCAGAGACTCGCCAACCCTATGCCACACGTGATGATCATAGTTCGTACAGTGCAGACTGACTCGCCAAGCTATTCTCAGCAAACGCCCCGAAGGCCTTGATCTCTTGCCCCCGCACCTTGCTCTGTGTGCATGACCTGCGACGAACTCGCGGACGGAATCCGCCCACCTCTGCGGGGCTCAGCGATCTGTCGGGCACCACGGGTCCGAGCTGTGGCCGACGGCGTGCCCGCAGAAGGCCTTCGGCGTCCGGCCCACCTCGCCGCCCTCGACGCGCAGGACGGCGACCGGCTTGTCCTCCGGCACGTTCCGGCCGATGTCCCCGCCGTAGTCGATGGTCCCGGTGACGCCCTCGATGTACTTGTTCGTCTGTTGTGCGTCCGGGCGCGAGGTGTGGATGGCGGTGATCTCGCGCCAGACCGCGCCCGGCGTCACCGGGATGTTCGCCGACGTCTCGCGCAGGTACGCGGTGGCTGTGATCATCACCAGCGCGGCGTCGTAGGACAGCCCGGCGTGGCCGTCGAAGGAACGGCCGCGCTCGGTCTGCTCGAACGGGAACAACGTCTTGTTCAGCGTGGTGTAGAAGTCCCGCGCCAAGCCCTGCGGGTCGGTCGCCGGCTCGTTCGCGAACGACAGGTAGTAGTACGGCAGCGCCCGGTTCTGCTCGCGGGCGACCTGGTCGGCGACGTAGCGGCTGACGTCGTCGTCGCCGATCACCGTCGCCCTGCTGCCGCACTGCGCGGCGCCGCCGACGAAGTCACCGAAGTCCGGTACCCCGCGGCCGGCGAAGAAGACGAAGCCGTCGTACGAGCAGGTGTCCCGGCCCGCCGACGCGGCGTTGCCCACCAACCGGTCGCCGTAGCGCTCGTGCGACTGCGGCGCGAGCTGCCCACCGTCCGGCGCGAACGCGCGAGCTTCGACCGAGAAACCCTGGTCCTCGAACGACTTCACCACGTCATCGCGCAGGTTGGTGCTGTAGCTGTCGGCGTCGTCGTCGGAGTAGTAGACGCGCAATGTGCGCGGGCCCGGCTGCTGGTGCGCGAACGCCGCGGCGACGGCCGCCTCGCGCCGGTTCTGCGGCGCCACCTGGAAGTAGATGGGATTCTGGTCGGCGAGGTCGTCGGCGGACAGCGTAGAGGCGACAACCGGGATGCCGGCGTTGCCCAGCGCGCGGATGGTCTCCCGCGTCGGCTCGCTGCTCATGTCCAGCCCGACCACACCGACGACGCTCTTGTCCTGCTCCGCCAACTGCTTCAGCTGCCCGGCGACGCGCACGCCCTCGCGCATCCAGCGGCCGCCATTCGCGATCAGCATCCGCACGATCGGCTCGGACGCCGCGGTCGCGTTGAGCTGCCGCAGCTGCGCGACGGCGAACCCCTCCAGCGACTCCCGCTCGGCGGTCAGCCCCTCGGCGGTGTCGTTGGACGAGGTCAGCGCCTCGAAGTCGACCAGCGTGATGTAGGGCCGTTCGCCGTGCTCTTCGTGCAGCTTTTCGGCGCGCCGGTTCTGGTCGGCGATCACCTGTTCGACCTGGCGGATGGTGCCGTCGGCCGGGTCGAACAGCGTGAACGAGCCGTCGGAGAGCCCGACGCACTCGCTGCCGGTCCAGGTGAGCAACTCGCTGGAGGTGCCGCAGTGGCTCGCACGGAAGTCCTCGTACCGCAGGAGGACGACGCTTGCGACGAGGCCGAGGACCACCAGGGGAACACCCATCCGCATCCATCGCGTGGCCCACCACGGCGGGCTGGACTGGCGGCGGCGCAACACGTAGGTATCGCCGAGGGACCGCAGCTCCTTGCGCGTCCCGCGCCGCTGGTCGGGGGAACCGGCGGACGACAGCCGGATCGGCAGGTACCACGCCGCGGCGTCGCGGGCGCGGCGGTCCTTGAGCAGTTCGTGCTGCCAGGCACGGTAGGCGCCACCGGCTTCGGTCGCGGTGTGGTTGGGCCGCTCTTCACTCACCGTCGCGTCCGGCGGCGGCGCGTTGCTCGTGCTGACCACGAGCAACGGGTCGAACAGGCCGGTCTGGTTTCGCACGTCGTTGATCAGCTTCAGCAGCCGGTAACCGCCGTTGACGGTGCTCACGTGGTCCAGCAGGAGCACGGGGTAGGTCATCCGCCGGCGGCGCCAGAACCCGGCCGGGCGCAGCCGGTACCCGCGGCGGAGGTCTTCGAGGAACGCGTTCACCAGCAGCCGCCCGACGAACTCCGGCGACTCCCGCTGCCACTCACCGTCGGTCAGGCGCAACGCGAACCGCACGAAGCTGCCCGACATCTCCGGCGCGAGGTGCGGCTGGCGCAGAAACCAGCGGTACCGGCCGGATAGCCCCGGCACGCGCCCGGTGACGGCGATCCGGAACGTGGCCATGGTCAGCAGCCGCAGCAGCAGCAACGGGATCCGCCACGCGACGTTCTGCGGCACCAGCTCCTGCCCGACGTTCTCGATCGCCGAGCGGAACCGCACCATCAGGCCGTTCTCCTGCAACCGCCGCAGCAACGTCCGCTCCGGCGCGGAGTCCTGCCCGGACAACTGCTCCCCCATCAGCTGTACGGCAAGGGTGAACAGCCCGAAGCGCAGGCCGGTACCGCGAGAGCGCGGGCTGCGGAGCAGTTCGGTGCGCGCCTTCCAGAGGATGTCCCGGACGGCCTTGACGCTGGCGACGGTCGCCGCCCCCTCGGTGTCGGTCGCTTCGCGCTCGCCGAGCGGGAGGTAGGCGTAACGCACACTGCCACTGGGCCGGGCGCTGCGAAGCCGTGAGCTGAGTTCCTCGAGGACGCCCTCGCAGTAGTCCGATCGAACGAGGCAGACCATCGGCAGCCCACGACGCCCGGCGCGTTCCTGCCGATCCTGGTACCCGGGCTCCCACTCGACGTTCGCCTGGTGCAGCGACCGAGGCAGATCCCCTATCCGCGGCCGCTGGTAGAGCGCGCCGATGAGCTTCACCAGCTTCTCGCTCCCGGGGAAGGCGAGCGGATCCCGCTGGTGCTCTTGGGTGGCGGAAGTGGTCTGTGCCATGACCCATGGTCACATGGGGGCCAAGGGGAGGAGTCCCGCATTTTTGCCGTCCTGCCAGGGAATCACTCGGGTAGGTAGCACCGCTGGGCCGAACGAGTGGCGTGGAAAAACTGCCGAGCAGACAGTTTCCGCTGTTCACCGAGAACCGCACACGCAGCGTCAACCATTCTGTGCGGATCATCATCCACAAGGCGGCAAGACGCTTGCACGAGATGCCAGCCGGTCGGTCCCGGCCACTAAGGTCGGGTGGTTGCGGCGATGTCACGTCGAAAATGTTGTGGTGCAACGTAAGAAGCAGAACCGCGGCACGAGTTCGGTCCTTCCACAGATCAAGTTTCAGGACGGCGTCTTCAGCAGAACAGCGGCAGAGGGTTCAGCTCGTGGTACTCGGTCGGCGTAGTCAATCGGCCGAGTTCGAGAGGCACGTCGTAGAGCCGGCCGGTGGCGGCCGAGATGCTCTCGCAGCGGCGCGACCAGGAACGGCGGCAACGCGATCGTCCGTGCCGAGGCCCGGGTCTTCGGCGGTCCCAGACGGGGCGAGCCTCGCTCTCGGTCACGCCCACCCGTTGGCTCGCAACTGTGTGGTTCCCATCTGACACCGTCGCCTGGATCGTGGACGACGGGACCTGAGCGAACCGCGCCGGCACGCACGAGAACGTCAGGGCGCGCACGGTCCTCGGACAGTGCACGCCCTGATGTTCAGCGTTTCCGGCCGTCAGCGCAGGAACTCCAGCAGCAGCGCGGTCAGCTCCCGCGGTCGTTCTTCGGTGAGCCAGTGGCCGGTGTCGGCCATTACCCGGGTCTCGACGTTCGAGGCGTAACCCTTCCACTGGGTACCGACGGCACCGCTCAGCGCCTCTTCGCCGCCGACGGCCAGGACCGGCATCTTCAGCAGCCCCGCCCCGCGGAACTTCTCGTTCTGGGCGATGTCGGTGTGCAGTGCTTGGTACATGGCCATCCACGCCTTGAACCGGCCGGGCTCGCGGAGGTATCGGGCGTAGAACTCGTAGTCGCCGTCATCGAACGCGCTGCCCACGGCCAGGTACTGCTCGATGAACCCCTTGACGAGGTCACGTTCGTGCCCACGGACCAGATCCTGAGCGAAGTCCTTCTGGAAGAAACCCAGGTGCCACGTCGAAAGCTCGCCCTCGGGAGAGAAGGCCGGGAACGTGTAGAGGGACCGGTCGGGGATGGGCCCCTCCATCACCACCATCCTGCTGACCTCGGCGGGCCACGTCGCGGCGTAGGGGTAGGCGATCCACGCGCCGATGTCGTGGGCCACGATCTGGATGTCCTTGTCGAGCTTGAGGTGGGCGAGCAGCGTGTGGACGTCGTCAGCCAGCTGTGTCGTGTCGTAGCCGGTCTCCGGAACCGAGGAGTCACCCGTTCCACGAAGGTCGACAGCGATCACCGTGTGGTTCTTGGCCAGGGCCTGAAGTTGCGGCTCCCACTCGGCGGACGTCTGCGGAAAACCGTGCAGGAGAACGACCGGTGAGCCGCTGCCTCCGCGGAGGTAGTGCATCCGGAAACCGTTCACCCACGCGTAGTTCGACTGGTAGCCGGTCGGCGGCCGGTTGGGCGGTTCGCCGGTCCGGGTGGCGGCGCTCTGCACGGCAGCAGACTCCGGCCTTGCCGTCACGGCGGCGTCGGCCGAGACCAGGCCGGTCCCCACGACGGCGGTGGCCGCGGTGACGACGGCGACGACTGTTCTGGTCAGGACCGTCATTTTCTTTCTCATGTGTTCCCCTGAAAGTGTGGTCAGCGGTCGATGGCGGCCAGGTCGGCTTCGGCGTAGCGGTCGCCCACGGCCGACTCCAGGTTGTTCAGCCGGGCGACCTGGGCGTCGGTGAGTCCGATGCCGTCGGCGGCGGTGTTTTCCTCGAGCCGGTCGATGCGGGTGGTGCCGGGGATGGGGGCGATGTCGTCGCCCTGGGCGAGCAGCCAGGCGAGGGCGACCTGTGCGGGCGTGGCCCCGGCTTCGGCGGCGACGGCGTTGACCTCGTCGACGATGCGCAGGTTGAGTTCGAGGTTGCCGCCGGTGAACCGCGGGTTGGTGCGGCGCCAATCGTCGGCGTCGAGGCCTTCCAGCGAACGGATGGTGCCGGTGAGGAACCCGTGGCCGAGCGGCGAGTACGGGACCAGGCCCACACCGAGCTCTCGCAGGACCGGCAGAACCTCCGCTTCGGGGTCGCGGGTCCACAGCGAGTACTCGGACTGCACCGCGGCGAGCGGGTGCACCGCTTGCGCGCGCCGGATCGTCGTGGGGCCCACCTCGGACAGGCCGATGTGGCGGACCTTGCCCTCGGCGACCAGCTCGGCCAGGGCTCCGACGGTGTCCTCGATCGGGGTGTCCGGATCGACGCGGTGCTGGTAGTAGAGGTCGATGTGGTCGGTGCCCAGGCGCCGCAACGATCCTCGACGGCGACGCGGATGCCGGCCGGGCTGCTGTCCGGGCCGGGGCGCCCGGTGTGCGAGACGAGGCCGAACTTGGTGGCCAGGACGACTTCGTCCCGGCGCCCCTTGATGGCCTGGCCGACCAGCTCTTCGTTGACGAAGGGGCCGTAGACCTCGGCGGTGTCGATGTGGGTGACGCCGAGATCCAGAGCGTGCCGGATCGTGCGGATCGACTGGTCGTTCAGCCGGCCGGCTCCGGTGTAGAAGGCTGACATTCCCATCGCGCCGAGACCGATGCGGGAGATCTCCAGCCCTCCGAGCGAGGCGGTTTTCATCCTGATGTCCTTTTCTGACGTAAGGTCGACCGCTTTAAGTTCCGATCGGTACAGAACGCTAGCACATCAGGACCGATCGGTACTAAAGTTTGCTGTGACGAGAGCCAGCGGCTCTGGAGCGAGGAGGACGCCGCCATGGGTGGTTCGGGGAGCACAGCGTTCGGCCGCCCCCGGGAGTTCGACATCGACGAGGCGCTGGAGTGCGCCATGCAGGTGTTCTGGGCTCGGGGCTACGACGGCACGAGCCTGACGGATCTGACCGGTGCCATGGGGATCACCAAGTCGAGCATGTATGCCGCCTTCGGCAACAAGGAGCAGCTCTTCCGCAAGGCGGTGAAGCGCTACGCCGAGGGCCCCGCCTCCTACGCGACGCGCGCCCTGCACGAGCCCACGGCACGAGGGGTGGCCGAGGCGTTCCTTCGCGGAGCCGTCCGGACCACGACATCGCCCGGCGCCCCCGCCGGGTGCCTGTCCGTTCAGGGCGCACTGGCGCTGAGCGAGCAGGGCCGCCCGGCGCACGATGTGCTCGTCGACTGGCGCAACGATGCGGGCGTACGGCTCGAGGAGCGCTTCCGGCGGGCGGTCGACGAGGGCGACCTCGGGCCGGACGCCGATCCGAGGCGGCTCGCCCGGTTCGTCATGACGATGGGGTTCGGCATCGCGGTCCAGGCCGCGAACGGCCTGGGGACCGCCGAACTCGACGAGATCGCCGCCACCGCGCTGCTCGCCTGGCCGGCTTAGCGCCCCGCACGTCATAGCCGGCGAAGATGAAGCGAAGGAAGGCGATGAGAGAGCCCGGAAAACGGCCGATCGGTGTCGGGATCGTGGGCCTGAGCGCGTCGGGAGGATGGGCGTCCGGAGCACACCTGCCCGCGCTTTCGGCCGTCGACGGCCTGGAACTGACGGCTCTGGCGACGAGTTCCGAAGCCTCGGCGGTCGCGGCCGGCGCCGCGTTCGGGGTGCCCGGCTACGCGTCGGTCCAGCAGCTCGCCGAGGACGAGAACGTCGACTTGGTGGTCGTCGCCGTCCAAGTGCCTAGGCATCGCGAGCTGATCTTGCCCGTGCTGGCGGCGGGAGTGCCGGTGCTCAGCGAGTGGCCGCTCGCCGTCGATTTGGCCGAGGCCGAGGAAATGCACCAAGCCGCTCGCGGAACGCGTACCTTCATCGGGCTCCAAGGGCGTTCCTCCCCCACCGCCCGCTGGCTGGCCGACCTCGTCGCCGGCGGATACGTGGGAAAGGTGCTGTCCGCGACGATGCTGGCGGCATCGGCCGAGTGGGGCACCCCCGTCTCCGAGCGCATGCGATACACGCTCGAACGTGCACTCGGGGCCACGATGCTCACCATCGCCTTCGGGCACGCCATCGACCTGGTGTCCATGATCGTCGGCGAGTTGCAGGACGTGGTCGCTTCGACCGCGGTCCGGCGACCGCTCGTCCCGTTGAGCGGCACCGGCCGGACGGTCCCGATGACGGCCGAGGACCAGATCGCCGTCTCGGGCACGTTGCCGGGCGGAGCCGTTCTCTCCGCCCACCACCGCGGCGGGACGCTGTCGGGACCTGGCTTCTCTCTTCTCGTCGACGGCACCGGGGGAACCCTCGAGGTCACCGCCGCCACCGGGTACCCGCACCTCGGCCCCGTCACGGTCCGCGGCTCGCGCGGTCGTGCCGGGCTGTCGGAGCTGACCTTGCCCGACGGCTACGACGACTACCCTCAGCTGGCCGGAACACCGGTGCACACCTTGGCGCACGCCTACGCGGCGATCCGCGACGATCTCACCCACGGCACCGCGACCGCCCCGGACTTCACCCACGCCGTCCAACGTCACCGGCTCCTGGACGCGATCGGCCGGTCCGCCGCCGAAGGACGACGAGTGTCTCTCCCCGTTCTCTGACAAGGAGATCAAGAACAACACCGCCACACGGAACCGATCCCGGGACGGATAATCATGCCGTGAGTGTCCGATCCAAAGCGATTTTGTGGTGGATCGCCTGCTGCGCAAGCCTTCCTGCGTGCCAGGCGCGGCACGCGGCTTTCGGCCGGGCAGAGCGGCCGCCGACCGCGTAGGGTGCGAAACACCAGGTCGTCGGGAAGGCCGGAGATGACGCCCCAGAACGACGCGTCCACACAGGACGCGGAAGCCCGAACGGACAGCTGGTGGCGCGCCCAGTTGTCGAATCTCTACGGCCTCTCCGCGATTTCGATGATGATGGCCGACGGCCGCGAAGCTGCGGACATCTTGCGGCTCGCCGCGACCTCGGTGGCGTCGCTTAGTGGTTGCACAACCGATGCGGCGTACCTCGTCGACGAGGACGGCACCGTCACCCCGCAGAACGGTGCGGAGCAAGCTCATCCCGGCCTCGGCGCGGAAGTCGGCAAGCTCGGTGGGCAGAGCGGGCGGATCGAGCTGGCCGACGGCCGCTGGCGCTGGTGCCACGCGCTGCGCGGGCTCGGCGGCCTGACGGGCCACCTCGTGGTCCGGGCCGAGCACCCGCCCTCACCTGACGAAGTCTTCCTGCTCAACTCGCTGTGCCAGCAGACCGCCACGGCGCTGGCGAACTCCGCGCTGCTCAAGCGGGAGCGGCGGCAGTCGGTGGCGCTGCGGGAGCTCAACGATCGGCTGTCCGCGTCGGTGGAGCGGCTCAAGCAGCAGAAGCTGGTGCACGACGTGCTGTCCACCATCCCGGCTTCCGGGGCCGGCGAGCCGGGTATCGCGCACGCGCTGCACCAGCTGACCGCGCTGCCGGTAGCGATTGAGGATCGGTTCGGCAACCTGCGCGCGTGGGGCGGCCCCGGCCGGCCGGACCCGTACCCGAAGGTCGGCGTGCACCGGCGCGAGGAGCTGCTCCGGCACGCCGCGACCCTGTCCGAGCCGGTCCGGGTGAAGGACCGGCTCATCTCCCTGGTGCG
>NZ_JBEXVF010000054.1:0-65747 GCF_040629235.1 Amycolatopsis sp. NPDC005961
AGCAGCGTCTCGTCCGCCAGGGCCGCGTCGATGCTCGCGACGGCGCCGAGGGGGTCGTAGCCGCGCGATCAACATCCACCACTCGTTCCTGCCCGGGTTCAAGGGCGCCAAGCCCTACCACCAGGCCTACGACCGGGGCGTCAAGTACGTCGGCGCGACCGCGCACTACGTCACGCCCGACCTCGACGAGGGCCCGATCATCGAGCAGGAGGTCCAGCGCGTCGACCACACGTACTCGCCGCGCGAGCTCGTGACCGTCGGCCGCGACGCCGAAGCCCTCGCCCTCTCCCGCGCGGTCCGCTGGCACTGCGAACGCCGCGTCCTGCTCAACGGCAACAGCACTGTTGTGTTCCGGTAGAAGGAGTCCCGCCATGAGCGCACCGAAAGTCGTGATCATCGGCGCCGGCATCGTCGGCGCGAACCTGGCCGACGAGCTGATTACCCGGGGCTGGTCCGACGTGACCGTCCTCGACCAGGGCCCGCTGCCGCGCACCGGCGGCTCGACGTCGCACGCGCCCGGCCTGGTGTTCCAGACCAACACCTCCAAGAGCATGACGGAGTTCGCGAAGTACACCGTCGGGAAGCTCCTGGACCTGGACTGCTTCCTCCAGGTCGGCGGCATGGAGGTCGCGACGACGCCGGCGCGCTGGGAGGACCTCAAGCGCAAGCACGGCTGGGCGACGTCCTGGGGGGTCCCGGGCTCGATCATCGACGCCGAGGAGTGCGTCCGCCGGTGGCCGCTGCTCGACGGCTCGCAGGTGTTCGGCGCGCTGCACACGCCGACCGACGGGCTGGCGCGGGCCGCGAAGGCCGTCGAAGTGCTGGCCGAGCGGGCCACCTCGCGGGGTGCTCGGTTCGTCGGGTCGACCCGCGTGACCGACGTCCTGCATGAGGGCGGGCGCGTCACCGGGGTCCGGACCGACCAGGGTGACTTCCCGGCCGACGTCGTCGTGTCGTGCGCCGGGTTCTGGGGCCGTGAGATCGGCGCGATGGTGGGCATGGACGTCCCGCTGCTGCCGCTCGCGCACCAGTACGTCAAGACCGGCCGGGTCGACGAGCTGGTCGGCCGCAACACCGAGGAAGTCGAAGCGAGCCTGCCGATCCTGCGTCACCAGGACCAGGACCTGTACTTCCGCGAGCACGTCGACCGGATCGGCATCGGCTCCTACGCGCACCGGCCGATGCCGGTCGAGGAGTCCACATTGGACAACTCGGTGACGGAGACGGCGATGCCGTCGATGCTGCCCTTCACCGAGGACGACTTCGCGCCGTCGTGGGAGGAGAGCAAGCTGCTGCTGCCCGCGCTGCGGCAGACGAAGGTCGAAGAGGGGTTCAACGGGATCTTCTCGTTCACCCCCGACGGCCAGTCGCTGGTCGGCGAGTCCGCCGACGTCCGCGGGTTCTGGCTCGCCGAAGCGGTGTGGGTGACGCACTCCGCGGGCATCGCCAAGGCCGTCGCCGAGCTGCTGGTCGACGGGCGTTCGGAGACCGACCTGCACGAGGTCGACGTCCACCGCTTCGAGGACGTCCAGCTCGCGCCGTCGTACGTGAGCGAGACGGCGCAGCAGAACTTCGTCGAGGTCTACGACATCCTGCACCCGTTGCAGCCCAAGCTTTCCCCGCGCGACCTGCGCGTGACGCCGTTCCACGCCCGGCAGCGCGAGCTGGGCGCGGTGTTCCTGGAGGCGGGTGGCTGGGAGCGGCCGCACTGGTTCGAGGCCAATGCGCCGCTGCTGAAGAAGCTGCCGCACGACGCGCTGCCGCCGGCGCGGGACGCGTGGTCGGCGCAGTTCCACTCGCCGATCGCGGCGGCCGAGGCGTGGCACACGCGCAACGGCGTGGCGCTGTACGACATGACGCCGCTGAAGCGCGTCGAGGTCAGCGGAAGTGGGTCACTGGAGTTCTTGCAGTCACTGAACACGAACCAGCTGGAGAAGTCGGTCGGGTCGGTCACCTACACGCTGATGCTGGACGAGGCGGGCGGCGTCCGCAGCGACGTCACGGTGGCGCGCCTCGGGCCGGAGCTGTTCCAGGCCGGGATCAACGGGAACATCGACGTCGACCACCTCGTGAAGCACGCGCCCGACGGCGTCCGGATCCGGGACATCACCGGCGGGACGTGCTGCATCGGCGTCTGGGGCCCGCTCGCGCGTGACCTCGTGCAGCCGCTGAGCCGGGAAGACTTCTCGCACACCGGGTTGAAGTACTTCCGGGCCCGCAAGGCGCGGATCGCCGGTGTCCCCGTCGTCGCGATGCGGCTGTCCTACGTGGGCGAACTCGGCTGGGAGATCTACACGAGCGCGGACAACGGCCTGCGGCTGTGGGACGCGCTGTGGGCGGCCGGGCAGCCCCTCGGCGTCATCGCGGCCGGCCGCGCGGCGTTCAACAGCCTGCGGCTGGAGAAGGGCTACCGGCTGTGGGGCACCGACATGACGACCGAGCACGACCCGTACGAAGCCGGCGTCGGCTTCGCCGTGCGCCCGGCGAAGGGCGAGTTCCTCGGGCGCGCCGCGATCGAGGGCCGGAGCGAGGACACGGCGTCGCGGCGGCTGCGGTGCCTGACGGTCGACGACGGCCGCACGGTCGTGCTGGGCAAGGAACCGGTGTTCGTCGACGGGGTCGCTTCGGGCTACGTCACGAGCGCGGCGTACGGCTACACGATCGGCCGGCCGATCGCGTACGCGTGGCTGCCGGCGTCGGCGGACGTCGGCAGCGGTGTCGAAATCGAGTACTTCGGCCGCCGGGTCGCGGCCACCGTGGCCGCCGAGCCGCTGGTCGACCCCGGCATGGAACGGATCCGGCGCTAGACGGAAGGCACGGCGATGCGTGACCAGACCATGACCGACTTCCTCAAGGCCCTCGCTTCGCCCGACTCCCCGGGCGGGGGCGTGACGGCCGCGTTGCACGTCGCCCAGGCCGCGGCGCTGGTGGCCCGCTGCGCCGAGGAGCGTGCGGTGGTGGCCGAAGCGGAGGCGCTGAGCATGCACGCGCTGCGGCTGGCGGAGAAGGACGCGCACGCGGCCAAGACGGTCACCCGCGCCGAGCGGCAGCCGGCGGGCGACCTCCGCGACCGCGCGCTGACGGACGCCCGGCGAGGCGCCCGCGTCCCGCCGGCGGACGTGATCGCGGGGGCGACGGTGGTGCTGGACCTCGCCGAGCGCGTGCCGCCGGGGCCGCGGGTCGCGACCGATCTCGCGGCCGCGGCGGAAGCGGCCCGTGCCGCGGCGGCGACCGCCGGGGTGAGCATCGAGGTGCTCTCCGCGGGCCTGCCGGAGGACGCGGTCCTGCGCGAGACGGTCGCCGCGATCCATGCCCGGGCCGATCGCCTCACCACGGCCCTCCGGGAGGGATAGCTTCGACCTCGCCGGGTAATCCACAGCAACTCCATGGAACCGCGCCAGGAAATTCTCAGGATCGCGGGGTTTCCTGGAACGGCCGGAGGCTTGTCGAGGGCTGGAGCTGTGCATGAGCGAGTACGACCGAGGGCCGCAGGGCGACGGCGGGTACCCGTACGGCTACGGCCAGGGCGAATACCCGCAGGGCCAGGGCTACTACGACCAGCAGCCCCCCAGCGGGCAGCAGTACTACGGGCAGCAGCCCTACGACCACCAGTACGGCCAGGCCCGTGACCAGTGGGGACGCCCGTACCCGCCGCAGTACACCCAGCCCCAGGGGTTCTACGGCCAACCGGGGTACGGCTACCCGCCGCCCGTCCCGCAGCCGCCGCGACGGCGTCCGCTGCGGGCGCTGACCTTCGCCGTCGTCGCGGTGGCCATCGCGGTCGTCGCCGGGCTCGGCATCGGGCACCTCATCTCCGCCTCGACCACCCCGAGCGCGAGCGGCAACCAGAACTTCGGTTTCTCCGGCCAGCCCAGCGCGTCGGCCACCGCGCTCGACGCCGACGCCGTGGCGGCGAAGGTCAACCCGGCGATCGTCAACATCAACACCGAGCTCGGCCTGCAGGGCGCGGCCGCGGCGGGCACCGGCATCGTGCTCACCGCCGACGGCGAGGTGCTCACGAACAACCACGTCGTCGCCGGCGCGACCAGCATCAAGGTCACCAGCATCGGCACCGGGGACACGTACCAGGCGCACGTCGTGGGGTACGACCGCAGCGAGGACGTCGCGGTCATCCAGCTCGAAGACGCGTCCGGCCTGCCCACCGCGAGCATCGGCGACTCGTCCACGGTGAAGGTCGGCGACCAGATCCTCGGCCTCGGCAACGCCGGCGGCAAGGGCGGCGACCCCGTCCCGGCGCCCGGAACGGTGACCGCGCTCGACCGGTCGATCACCGCCTCCGACGAGTCCAGCGGGTCGTCCGAGCAGCTCACCGGCCTGATCCAGGTGCGCGCGAACATCGAGTCCGGTGACTCCGGCGGCCCGCTCGTCAACGCGAACGCGCAGGTCATCGGCGTCGACACCGCCGCGTCCACCGGCTACCAGCTCAACGGGCGCCGCAGCGGCGCCGGTGGCCAGGGCTTCGCGATCCCGATCAACCAGGCCGTCGACATCGCGCACCGGATCGTCGCGGGGACCGCGTCGGACAAGATCCACATCGGCAAGACGGCGTTCATCGGCGTCTCGGTCTCCGATGGCCAGGGGGCCCGGATCCGCGACGTCGTCGCGCGCGGGCCGGCGCAGCGGGCGGGCCTCGCGGCCGGCGACGTGATCACGGCCATCGACGGCAAGCCGATCGACTCGGCGACGACGCTGACGAACGTGATGGACACCCACCACCCGGGCGACAAGCTGACGCTGACGGTGACCAGTGCCGGGGGCGGGCAGCGGCAGGTTCAGGTGACGGCGGCCGAGGGGCCCGTGGGCTGAGTCAGCGCAGGGTCTCGTTGAGCACCTCGCGGTGCGTCCGCTTCGCCGCGAGGTAGCGCTCGCGGCCGGCGTCGGTGAGGGTCACGAAGATGCCGCGCCGGTCCACTTCGCACAGCGCGCGCTCGACCAGGCCTTCCTTCTCGAGGCGGGCGACCAGCCGGGACGTCGCGCTCTGGCTGAGGTGGATGGCGCCGGTGAGGTCGGCCGAGCGGCACTTGAAGTCGCAGGTCGCGAGCCGTTCCAGGGCTTCGAACTCGTTCGCGCCGATCCCGTGGCGCTCCTGCAGGCGGCACTCGAGCGTGGTGAACACGGCCGAGTAGCGGGCCAGCAACTCGTGCCACTCCTGGACCAGACCCTGCTCAGCGACGTCGCTCACGGCGACCAACCTAGCATGCACGGACATCAGATGCAAATACATTAAATGCTTAGACATTAGATGCGCGTGCATGTACTGTCGCCGACATGAGCTCTTCCGTGTCCTTGTCCACCACCTCGACCCGGTGGGACGCACGTCTCTGGGGTGTCCTGCTCACCGTTTCGATCGTCATCGGCCTCGACGCGCTCGACGTGTCGATGGTCGGGGTCGCGCTCCCCGCCATCCAGGCCGACCTCGGCCTGTCCACCAACGCGCTGCAATGGGTCGTCAGCGGCTACGTCCTGGGCTACGGCGGCCTGCTGCTGCTCGGCGGGCGCACCGCCGACCTGCTCGGCCGGCGTCGCGTGTTCCTCGTCGCCGTCGCCGTGTTCGCGCTGGCCTCGCTGCTCGGCGGCCTCGTCGACGACGGCGCGCTGCTCATCGCGAGCCGCTTCATCAAGGGCCTGGCCGCCGCGTTCACCGCCCCGGCCGCCCTGTCCATCATCACCACGACGTTCCAGGAAGGCCCGGCCCGCAACAAGGCGATCAGCATCTTCGCCGTGTTCGGCGCGAGCGGCTACTCCGCCGGGCTCGTGTTCTCCGGCCTGCTGACCGAGGTCGGCTGGCGCTGGACGTTCCTGCTGCCCGCGCCGATCGCGCTGGTCGCCCTCGTCGCCGCGTGGAAGCTGATTCCGAGCTACGCGAAGGAAGAGGGCCGCGGCTACGACTTCCCGGGCGCCATCACCGGCGCCGCCGGCTCGCTGCTGCTGGTGTTCGGCGTCGTCGAGGCACCCGAGATCGGCTGGGCCGCGCCGCGCACGCTGATCACGTTCGCCGTCGCGCTCGCGTTGCTGGTGACGTTCGTGGTCATCGAGAAGCGCAGCAGCCACCCGTTGCTGCGCCTGGGAATTCTCCGCTCGGGACCGCTCGCGAGGGCGAACCTCGGCGGCGCGCTGTTCTTCGGCGCGTACATCGGGTTCCAGTTCGTCGTGATGCTGTACCTGCAGCGGGTGCTCGGCTGGTCGGCGCTGCAGACCGCGCTCGGCTTCCTGCCGGCGGCGCTGATCGTGGCGTTCGGCTCACCGCGCATCGAGCCGCTGATCGACCGCGTCGGCACGCCGCGCACGATCTTCGCGGGCGTCGTCGCGCACGTGCTGGGTTACGCGCTGTTCCTGCGGGTGGACGAGCACTCGGGGTACGCGGCGTTCGTGCTGCCCAGCATGATCCTGCTCGGCATCGGCTTCACGCTGGCGTTCTCCTCGCTCAACATCCAGGCCACGGCCGGGATTTCGGACAGCGAGCAGGGGCTGGCGGGCGGCTTGCTGAACACGTCTCTCCAGGTCGGCGGCGCGATCGGGCTCGCGGTGGTGACGGCGGTCCTGACTGCCAACGGCGGCCGTGAGGCCTCCCCGGCAGCCCTGCTCACCGGCCTGACGCCGGCGCTGAGCGTGGTCACCGGCATCGCGGTGCTGGGGTTGCTGATCGCGATCAGCGGCCTGGTGGCCCGGAAGCGGGAGGCGGAGGAGCCGGTCCTGGAGCCGGAAGACCTGCTGGCTCTCGCGGACTGAAACCACGCGGAAGAGCCACCATCGCGGGGGATGGTGGCTCTTCCGCGGCCGAACGGCACCGGATCCTGTCGGTGCCCTCGGCTAGCATGGAAAACGGGGGCTGCTCAGGCCGGGATCGCCACCCCCGGCCGGGAGCCGCGGAACCGCAGCGCCGCCAGCGCGGTCAGCGCGATGCCCGCCGCGGCCAGCAGCACCGCCGTGCGCAGACCATCCACTTCGGACGTTCCCGCGTTGGCCACGGCCACGAACACCGCCAGCCCGACCGTGCCGCCGACCTGCTGGGCCGTCGACGCCACTCCGGACGCGATTCCCTGCGCCGACACCGGAATCCCGGCGGCCGCCGCGCCGAACATCAGCGTGTAGCCCGCTCCCTGGCCCAGCCCGAGCACCACCAGCGCCGGGACCACCGCGAGGTACGACGCTTCCGCCGTCATCGACAGCCCCAGCAGCGCCGCCCCGGCTCCGCCGACGACCAGCGAAACCACCAGCGTCGGACGCGTGCCGTAGCGGGTGGCCAGCCGGCCGGCCGCCTGCGAACCCGCCGCGATCGCGACCATCGGGACGCCGAACGCGAGCCCGGTCGCCAGCGCACCGTAGCCGTGCACGCCCTGGAAGTACGCGGTGAGGAAGTACAGCAGCGTCCCGAACGTGCCCATGTAGAGGAACGTCACGACGACGCCGGTGCCGAGGTTGCGCTCCCGCAGGAGCCGCAACGGCAGCAGCGGGTCGCGGCTGCGGCGCTCGATCACCGCGAACGCGGCCAGCAGCGCGAAACCGGCGGAAGCCGGGACCACCACCGACGCCCAGCCCAGCTCGGGGCCTTCGACCAGCGCGAACACCACCGACGTCGTCCCCAGCGTCGCGGTCAGCGCGCCGCCGAGGTCGAACCGGCGGCCGGGCGCCCGGGCGGGGTCGCCGGGCAAGAGCGCGAAGGCCAGCACCGCGGCCGCCGCGGCCAACGGGACGTTCACGAAGAACACCGCCGCCCAGCCGGAGACCTGCGTCAGCACGCCGCCGAGCAGCGAACCGAGGATCATCCCGCTGCCGCCCGCGGTACCCCACACCGCGAACGCGCGGTTGCGGTCACGGCCGGCCGCGAACAGCGTGCCGACCAGTGTCAGCGTCGCGGGGAAGAGCAGCGCCCCGCCCAGGCCCTGCCCGGCCCGGGCGCCGACGAGCAGGCCGGGATCCCCGGCCAGCCCGCCCACCAGCGAAGACCCGGCGTAGAGCGTGCACCCGGCGGCGAACACCCGGCGCGGGCCGAACAGGTCGCACGCCCGGCCGCCCAGCAGGAGGAACCCGCCGAACGCCACGGCGTACGCGCTCACCACCCACTGCAGGCTCTGGGCGGAGAAGCCGAGTTCGCGGCCGATGTCCGGCAGCGCCACGTACACGATGTTGTAGTCGAGGGAGATGATCAGCTGCGCGAACGCCAGCAGCGCCAGCACCGCGCCCGGGCGGCGGGTCACCGGGCCACCCGCTCGTCCGTGCCGGGCACCTTCGCCGTCGTGATGGCGATGCGGTTCCACGTGTTGATGGTGAAGATCAGCGCGAGCAGCTGCGCCAGTTCGTCTTCCGCGAACTGGCCGGCGGCGCGGGCGTAGACGTCGTCGGGGACGCCGCCGGAGATGAGGGTCACCGCTTCGGTGAGGGCCAGCGCGGCCTGTTCCTTTTCGCTGAAGAAGTGACCGGCCTCGTGCCACACGGCGACCATGTGCAGCCGCTCCTCGCTCTCGCCGGCCTTGCGGGCGTCGGAGGTGTGCATGTGCAGGCAGTAGGCGCAGCGGTTGAGCTGCGACGCGCGGATCTGGACCAGCTCGACCAGCGCGGGGTCCAGGCCGGCGCGGGCGGCGGCGTCGAAGCCGATCAGGGCCTTGAAGGCCTTCGGGGCGGACTTGGCGAAGTTGAGGCGGGAGTTCGTCATGACCAGAAATCTAGGGCCCGGTTGACCTCCGTGTAGGGTGCATTTCCGTGCCGGAATCATGGGTCAATCTGGGGGAGCGGCTCGGCGCCGACCTGCACCTCGAGCTGGCGGGCACCGGCGGCAAACGGGCCGCGCTCATCACCGCGCTGCGCGACGCCGTCCGCGCCGGGCGCCTCGCCCCGGGCACCTGGCTCCCGCCCTACCGGTCGCTGGCCGCCGACCTCGGGCTGGCGCGCAACACCGTCGCCGACGCGTACGCCGAGCTGGTCGCCGAGGGCTGGCTGACCGCCGTCCAGGGCTCGGGCACCCGCGTCGCCGCGCGGGCCGAACCGCTCCCGGCCGCCCGGGCGCCGAAGAACGCGCCGGGTCCTCCGGTGCCGCGGCACAACCTGCGGCAGGGCCAGCCGGACGCGACGTCGTTCCCGCGTCCGGAATGGCTCACCGCCGCGCGCCGGGCGCTGAGCGTCGCCCCGCACGACGCCTTCGGACCCGGCGACCCGCGAGGGCGGCGCGAACTGCGGGAAGCACTGGCCGGCTACCTCGCGCGAGCCCGCGGCGTGCGGACGTCACCGGAGCGGATCGTCGTGTGCTCGGGCTTCGCACACGCGTTGCGGCTGCTGTTCCCGGCGGTGCTGCGCGGCCCGCTCGCCGTCGAGGCGTACGGCCTAGCGTTCCACCGCTCGATCCTCGCCGCGGCCGGCGTCGAGACGATTCCCCTTGCCCTGGACGAAAAAGGCGCCCGCATCGAGGAGCTGGACGCGCCGGCGGTGCTGCTGACGCCGGCGCACCAGTTCCCGACCGGCGGCCCGCTGCACCACGACCGCCGCACCGCGGTGGCCGACCACGTCCGCGCGACCGGCGGCGTGCTCATCGAGGACGACTACGACGGCGAGTTCCGCTACGACCGCAAGCCCGTCGGCGCGGTCCAGGGTCTCGCCCCCGAGCACGCCGTCTACGCCGGTTCGGTGAGCAAGAGCCTTTCCCCGGCGCTGCGGCTCGGCTGGCTGGTGCTGCCGGAGCACCTCGTCGACGCCGTGCTGGCGGTGAAGGGGGAGCGCGAGGCGTGGGCGGGGGTGCTGGACCAGCTCACCCTGGCCGAGTTCCTGGGATCGGGGGCGTACGACAAGCACATCCGGCGGATGCGGCAGCGGTACCGCCGCCGTCGCGATGTCCTCGTCGAGGCGCTGGCCGAACGGGCGCCGCACGTGGTGCCGACCGGCATCGCCGCGGGGCTGCACGCGGTGCTGCGGCTGCCGCCCGGCACCGAGCGGTCCGCGCTGAAAGCCGCCGCGTGGCAAGGGCTGGCGCTGGACGGCCTGGCGGCGTTCCGGCACCCGGGCAGCACCATGTCCACAATGGACGGACTGGTGGTCGGCTACGCGACGCCGCCGGAACACGCGTACCCGGCGGCGATCGACGCGCTGTGCCGCGCACTCCCGCCCGCGTCATAGCAGCGAGCGCGTGAGCCGGACCACTGCACCGTTGTCCTCGGTGGAAACGTGATCCCGCTCGAACCCGAGCTTTTCGAGGACGCGGAGCGACGGGGTGTTCCCGGCGCCGACGGTCGACCAGAGCCGTTGCCGCTCGGTCGCTTTCGCGGCGCCGAGCACCGCTTCGGCGGCCTCCGTGGCGTAGCCGCGCCCGTGCGCGCGCCGGAACAGCTCGTACGCGATCTCGGGCTCCTCGAGGGTGGCACGGCCGATGATCAACCCGCAGTAGCCGATGAAGTCGCCTTCGTCCCGGCGCCGGACCGGCAGCAGGGCGATTCCGGTCTTCGCCGTCGCGGCGAGCTGCTTCGCGATGAGGGCCCGGATGTCCTCGACCTCCGGTGTCCCGTTGCCGCGTTCGGCGTGCAGGGCGCTGAGCGCGCCGGCGTCGGATTCGGTCCACGGCCGCAGGATCAGCCGCTCGGTCTCGAGGTGGCACGGCATCCGCTCGTGGCCGGGCACGATCAGGACGGCTGCCACAGCTCGATGCGGTTGCCTTCGGGATCGGTGACCCAGCCGAACCGGCCGATGCCGTCCATGTCCTGGGTCTCCTCGGCCACGTCGGCGCCGTTCTCGCGAAGCTGTGCGAGCATCGCGTCGAGGTCGCGGACCCGGAAGTTGAGCATGGTCTGCTGCGACCGGGCGCCGAAGTAGTCGGTCGCGGCCTCGAACGGCGCGAAGACCGTGGGCCCGGCCTCCTGCTGCCACACTTCGGCCGAGCCGGCGTCGAGGCCGAGGCAGTCCCGGTACCAGGCACCCACGGCCGCCGGGTCCGCCGCGCGGATGAAGTACCCACCGATGCCGAGCACGCGTTCCATGCCGCGATCCTGCCACGGCCGGGAATCCGGGGCCGCCGACACGCGGGGCGGCCCCGGACCCCGTGCTATCCGACGATGTCGAGCTCGAACGGGTCGGCCGCGCTGTAGTTGATGTCGGCCCAGACCGCGCCCGGCAGGTCGTAGCGCCGGTGCGAGGTCAGCTTGTTGTTGTAGCCCGCCACCTGCGTCGGGTTGTGGCCGACGCCCTGGTGGTCGTTGCCCCAGGCGAAGATGTCGCCGACCCACATCGGCTTCGAGAAGCCGTCACCGCCGAGCCGCGGCCGGATGACGATCGCCGCGCCGGGGCTGCCGGACAGGAACACCCGCACGGTGTTCTGGTTGGCGTTGGGCGGGGTGACGGTGATGCGCTCCATGATCTCCACTCCAGTCGAGGCGGACCCGTTTCCGTCCACACCGGGCCAGTAGTCGGCGACGGACGAGACGTCGTAGCCCGGGGCGACGTCCCCGCGGTACTGCTTGGCGATCGCGCCGTCCGGGATGGCGGGATCGCCGTTGTAGTGCGCTATCCAGTAGTGCGGCTCGGCGACGCCGGCCGACGAGAACGCCGAGCGCACCGTGGGCCAGGTCGAGAGGTTGCAGTAGATCGTGGGGTCCGCGCCGGCGGCCCGGCGCATCCGGACCCAGCCCGGTGCCTCGCCCGGGCCGGCGTCGCCGGGTTCGACGTCCAGGACGTGACCGTCGTTGGTCGATGCCTTCTTGACGATCGTGACCTTGACCGCGTTCGGGAAGCGCGCCCAGTCGGCGGCCGACCAGGGTTCGAGTTGGATCTTGTCGATGTATCCCGCGACCATCTGCGCGCCGGCGGGGATGTTCGCGGCCGTGACCGCGTCGTACATCGTGCGCACGGGTTACGTCTCCGTTCGGTGCCGTTCGCCGTTTCGGGGACGGCGAAATCGTCTCCGCGATCCGCCATCGTGCTGTTACCCATGTGGGACGGGCGTCAAGCGACAATGTTACGCAGTTTCGTACGGTCACCGAGACGGCCGCACCGCGCAATTCCTTCACCTCGGGATCACGCGGCGATGGTGACTTTCCGCTATCGGCTCTGGCTTCCCGCTCACCCGGCTGGCAAGCTGCCAGGACTTCACGACGGAAGGTACGTGCATGGCGGCACACCCGGCGCGGGCCCGGCGCTTCGACGCGCGGGTCGTCGTCCTGAGCGTGCTGCTCGTGGTCGCCCTGCTCGCCTGGTTCGGCGTCGACTACCTGCGCGACCGCCTCGCCGCCGGTGGCTGCGACACCACGACGCCGGTCCACATCACCGCGGCGCCGGACGTCGCGCCGGTGCTGACCGCGCTGGCCCGGTCCGTGCCGGCGCCGGACTGCTACACCGTCGAGGTGACGGCGTCCGCGTCGACGGCCACCGCGGCGGCGCTGGAAGCCAACGGCGCGAACGGCCCCGACGTCTGGGTGCCGGAGTCGAGCACCTGGCTGCTGCAGGCCCGCGACGGCGGTGCGTGGAACCTGCCCGAGTCCGGTCAGTCGGTGGCGAGCTCGCCGGTCGTGCTGGCACTGACCGACGACGTCGCGAAGCAGGCCGGCTGGCCGGGGAAGTCACCGTCCTGGTCGGACGTCCTCGCGGGAAGCCCGGTCGGGCTGCCCGACCCGAGCCGCGACCCGGCCGGGATCGCCGCGCTGATCGGCCTGCAGCAGCTGACGAAGGACGCGCCCGATCCCGCCGCCGCGTTCACCGAGGAGATCCGCAAGCTGTCCGCGGTGAAGGAGCCGTTCACGGCGTCGCCGGCGTCGGAGCAGTCCGTGCTGGCGCGCAAGCTCGTCGCCGCGTACCCGGCGGCCGGCGTGCCGAGCTTCGACTACCCGTACGTCGTGCTGCCGCGCGCGTCGGAGGCTTCGCGCTCGGCGGCCGAGCGGTTCCTGCGGCTGCTGCTCGACCAGACCGCGACGAAGAGCTTCGCCGACGCCGGGTTCCGGACGCCGGCCGGGCAGCTGCTCGGCGACCGGCCCCGGGACACCCGCACGAACGCCGCGCCGCGCCCGGCCGGGCCGCCCGCGCCGGACGCGATGTACGGCGTGCTGCAGGCGTGGGCCGGGGCGAACCTCAGCGCCCGCGTCCAGGTGCTGCTCGACGTGTCCGGCTCGATGGCCGCCACCGTCCCCGGCACCGGCCGGAGCCGGATGGCGCTCACGCTGGAAGCCGCGACGCAGGGCCTCGGGCTGTTCAAGCCCACCACGGAAATCGGCCTGTGGCTGTTCTCCACCAAGCTCGACGGCGACAAGGACTACAAGGAACTGCTGCCGATGCGGACCATCCAGCAGCAGCTGGCCGGCGGCGGCGTGGCGACGCTGCAGGCGGTCAAGCCGAAGGCGGGCGGCGCGACCGGGCTGTACGACTCGATCCTCGCCGCGTACCAGAACGCCCGCCAGAACTGGCAGCTCGGCCGGATCAACGTCGTCGTCGTGCTGACCGACGGCCGCAACGAGGACAGCGACTCCGTCGGACTGCCGGGCCTGCTCAGCGAGCTGGCCCGGCTGCAGGACCCGCGGAAACCGTTGCCGGTGATCGGGATCGGCATCGGCCCCGACATCGACGCGAGCGAGCTGAAGCAGGTCTCGGCGGCAACCGGCGGCGAGTCGTTCACCACGCCGGACCCGCGCAAGATCTCCGACGTCTTCTACCAGGCGCTGAGCACGCTGATGTGCCAGCCGCCGGCCTGCAAGAAGTGAGGGCACCCGTGTTGGTGGAGACCGAAAAGCCCGCGCCACGGGTGATCCGAAGACCGTCCGCGCTGGTGCTCGCCGCGTTCGTCGCCGGGGTGGTGCCCTTCGCGTTCCACGCCTGGGCGGCGCTGCACGGCAACCTCGCGCAGGACGACTTCGTCATGACCTACCGGGCCGCCGTGGCCGGGCCGTTCGACCTCGGCTTCCTCTTCCAGGACTACCACGGGCACCTCACGCCCGGCGGGTTCTTCGTCGTGGCCGTGCTGACGTGGTGGGCGCCGCTGAACTTCCCGCTCATGGTGCTGCCGCTGCTGCTGATGCGCGCCGCCGCGACGGTGCTGTTCTGGAGTCTCCTGGTGCGCTGCTTCGGCCGTCGCTGGGCGATCCTGGTGCCGTTCACCGTGTTCACGGCCTCGACGCTGCTGCTGGTCCCGACGCTGTGGTGGGCGTACGGCATCCAGATCGTCCCGGTGGTGCTCGCCGCCACCGGGGCGCTGTACTGGCACGTCCGCTACCTGCGCGACGGCGGCCGGTGGTGGATCGGCTCGTTCGCGTGGACGCTGTTCGGCCTCGCGTTCTACGAGAAGGCCGTGGTGGTCCCGGTGCTGCTGGCCGGGGTGACCGTCCTGCTCGGACAGTCCTTCCGGGAGCGGTGGCGCTACTGGGCGGGGCACGCGGCGCTGCTCGTCGCGTTCGTCGTGGGCTACCTCGCGCTGACGTCGAGCCAGGTCGCCTCCGGCGGCCCGCCGATGACCGCCGGGACCGTCGCCGACCTGACCGGCCGGACGCTCGGCGACACCTTGCTGCCCGGGCTCGCCGGCGGGCCGTGGTCCGGGCCGGGACCGGGCGCGACCTGGGCGCCGTCGCCGTTCGCGGTCGTCGTCCTGCTGTTCGCCGCGGCACTGGCGCTGCTGTTCGCGGGCGTGCGCGTGGGCGGCCGCCGGGCCTGGCGGGCGTGGGCGCTGTTCGGGCTGCTGCTCGCGCTGGACGTCGGGCTGCTGGCGCTGACGCGGTTGCGCGAAGTCGGCCCGGCCGCCGGGGACGACCCGCGGTACCTCGCCGAGCTCGCGTTCGCGGCCGCCCTTTGTGGAGCGTTCGCTTTCCTGACGCCCGGCGAAGTTGCGCCGTCCGGCGGAAAGCGTGAGCGGCCGATCGCGCTAACCGTGTGCGTGCTTTTGCTCGTCGGTTCGGCGGTGGGGTTTTCCCGGCTGGCGCCGGCGTTGCGGTTCGAGCATTCCGCGCAGTACCTCGGAAACGTCCGGGCGGCCGTCGCGGAGGACCCGGATCTGGTCTTCTACGACACGTTCGTGCCGTCCGATGTGGTCCACGAGTGGTTCGGCGCGGACTCGCGGGCGTCCCGGGTGGCCGGCCTGGTGCCCGGCACGCACTTCGACCAGCCGACGAACCGGATGCACCAGCTCGACGCCACCGGCACGCCCCACCTGATCACCGGGGTGGCGGCGGAATCCCGTGGCGTGCCGGGACCGGTGCCGAACTGCGGGTACACGGTCGGCGAGACGCAGGTGCGCGTCCCGCTCGACGCACCGGTGCTGGGCCGGCACCTGCTGAAGATCGACTACTTCACCTCCGACGGCGGCGAAGGCCTGGTCGACCGGACGCCGGTGTGGTTCCAGGCCGGGCTGCATTCGCTGTACCTGCCAGTGGACGGCCTCTTCGACCACATCGGCGTGCAGCTGTCGAGCCCGGGCGCGCCGGTGTGCGTCGCGCGGGTCGAGGTCGGGAAACCGGTTGCTCAGTAAGGGTCGTACGGGCTGTCGTGGCCGAGGAGCCGGGCGACCGGCCGCAGCCGCAGGCGCAGCAGCACCTTGATCACGACGTTGCGCAGGAACCACGGCAGCTGCGCCAGCACGCGCACGCGGTCCGCCGTGGACGGTGGCTTCAGCGTGAACCGCGCCAGCGACGTCGCCCGGTCCACATAGGTGTACCGGCGTCCGAAGAGGACCTTCGCGATCGTGCCGAGGGTGACGCCGATCGAGGAAAAGCAGTCGTGGACCAGGATTTCCGCGCCCGGCGGCAGGTGCGCGGACCAGCGCAGGTCGTCGGTGTAGGTCCAGTAGTCGTGCTTGCCGTCGATGTAAAGCAGCTGTATGGGCCGGTCCCAGTGAGGCTGCAGTTCCGTGCTGTAACCGGCGACGAGCTCGACGACGTCGTCCAGCCCGGCCTGGCGGATGTTGCGCTCGAACAGCTGCCGCGTCGGCGATCCGCCGAACAGCCTGCCGTCCACGAAGGGGTCGACGGCGATCACCGTGGCGCCGACCGTGCGGGCGGCCGCGCCGAGGACGATCGTGGATCTGCCCTGGTGGCTGCCGATTTCCAGGACGACGTCACCTTTTTCGAGCCGCCGGGCGGCCTGCCACAGCGCTTCGCCCTGCGCGCGCGTCATCCAGCCCTTGACGGGCTCGGCGAGAGCCCACGCGTCGGCGAAGCCGTCCGCCACCAGTTCGTCCGGAATGGCGCACCTGCCTGGAGTTGGGGGGACCCGGGAACTCTGCCTTCTACAAAACTGTCGGCACATCGTAGCCAGGTTTCCGCCTAGTATCTACCGGATGGTAACCGCCACCCGCGAACGGTCCCGGGACGACGCCCCGCCCTCCGGCGGCGCCCGGAAGTTCTCGGTGGGCGCGTTCTTCCGGCGGCCCAGCACGTGGATCGTGCTGGCGCTGACCACGTTGTCGTTCCTGCAGATGCCGGGGAAGACGACGTTCGACACCAAGCTCGACCTCGCCGTCGACCCGCTCGCGTTCCTCGGCCGCGCGCTGCACCTGTGGAACCCGCAAGCCACGGCGGGGGAGCTGCAGAACCAGGCGTACGGCTACCTCTTCCCGATGGGTCCGTTCTTCGCGCTGTGCCAGGCCGTCGGGATGCCGGCGTGGGTCGCCCAGCGGCTGTGGGGCGCGGTCCTGCTCTCGGCCGCGTTCGGCGGCGCCCTGCTGCTGGCGCGGGCGATGAAGCTCGGCACCGAGCGCACGCGGCTGATCGGCGCGCTCGGGTACGCGCTCGCGCCGCGCATGCTGACCGAAATCGGCGGTCTGTCCGCGGAGATGCTGCCCGCGGTGCTGCTGCCGTGGGTGCTGGTGCCGCTGGTCCGGGCCGGCACGATCGGCTCCCCGCGCCGCGCCGCGGGGCTGTCCGCGGTCGCCGTCCTGTGCATGGGCGGGGTCAACGGCGCGATGGTCGTGATGGCGCTCGTCCTGCCGGGACTGTGGCTGCTGACCCGCAAGTGGACCCGCCACCACGTCGAGCTGGTCCTGTGGTGGTTCGTCTTCGTCGTCGGCGCGACGCTGTGGTGGATCCTGCCGCTGCTGCTGCTCGGCGAGTACAGCCTGCCGTTCCTGGACTACATCGAGTCCGCGACGAACACGACCGCGCCCATGTCGCTGTTCGAGGTGCTGCGCGGGACCAACCAGTGGGTCGCCTACGTCGTGCAGGGCACGCCGTGGTGGCCCGGCGGCTGGTCGCTGATCGACAACCCCGTGCTGATGCTGGCGACCGGGCTCGTCGCCGGCGTCGGCCTGCTCGGGCTGACCCGGCGCGGCCTGCCCGAGCGCCGGTTCCTGGTGCTGGGCGTCCTCACCGGCCTGACGCTGCTGACCATCGGGTACGTCGGCACGCTCGACAGCCCGCTGGCCGAGCAGGTCCGGCACCTGCTCGACGGGCCGCTCGCCCCCCTGCGCAACGTCCACAAGTTCGAGCCGGTGCTGCGGCTGCCGCTGATGCTGGCGTTCGTGCACGGCATCTCCGGCCCGGTCCGGGTGACGTCCGCGCGCCGGTTCCTGCGTCCCGCGCTCGGGCTCTTGCTCGTGCTGGTGATGGCCGCGCCCGCGTGGCTGCTGAACCTGCGGTCCGGGCCGGGCTGGGACGAGGTGCCCGGGTACTGGTACGACGCGATGGGCTACGTCGCCAAGGCCGATCCGAACGCGCGGACGCTGCTGCTGCCGGCCACCGGGTTCGGCGAGTACGACTGGGGCCGCACGGTCGACGAGCCCGCGCAGGCGATCGCGAAGAGCCCGTGGGCGGTCCGCAACCAGGTCCCGCTGGGGTCCGAGGGCAACACCCGGCTGATGGACTCCGTCGACGCGGCGCTCGCCGACGGCCGCGGCGATCCCGGGCTCGCCGCGGTGCTCGCGCGGTCCGGGTACCGGTTCCTGCTGCTGCGCAACGACATCGACCGGGACCGGAACACCGCTCCGCCGATCGCGACGCTGCGGGCCGGGCTGGCCGGCTCGCCCGGCATCGCCAAGGCGGCGGCGTTCGGGCCGCTCGAGATCTACGAGGTGCGGCAGCCGGTGCCGCTCGCCACGGCGACGTCCACAAAGGACGTCCCGACGGTGAGCGGCGGCCCGGAGAACCTGCTCCCGCTGATCGGCTCCGGCCAGCTCGACCCGGCGGTGCCGACCGTGCTGACCGGCGACGGCGGCTCGCCCGGCGGGCCGCGGCTGGTGACCGACGGCCTGCGCCGCGCCGAACGGAACGTCGGCGGCGTGCGGGACAACCTCAGCCAGACCCTGACCGCCGGGGAGGCGTTCCGGCAGCAGCGGGCGGCCGGTGACGTCTTGCCGTTCCCGGGCGAGGAGCACCAGACCGTCGCCGCCTACCGGGGCATCCGCGCGGTGACGGCGTCGACGGCCGCTTCGTTCGCCGACGCGTTCGGCGGGTCCGACCCGGGGCACCAGCCGTTCGCGGCGATCGACGGCGACCCGCGCACGGCGTGGCACTCGTCGTCGTTCACCGGGCCGGTCGGGCAGTGGCTCGAGGTGGAGCTGGACACCCCGCGGCTGGTGAACTCGGTGGACCTGCAGATGGTCGACGACCTCCGCGTCGGCTGGCCGCCGACCCGGATCCGGATCACCACCGACAACGGCTCGGTCGACCAGCAGGTGATCCGCGGTGCGGGGTCGCACACCTACAGCGTCGCCGCCGGGGTCACCCGCAAGGTGCGGATCACGCTGCTGTCGCTGGTGGTCGGGCGGCAGGACGGGAACGTCGGCATCGCGGACCTGAAGATCCCCGGCACCGAGCCGCAGCGCGCGCTGGAAGTCCCGGCCGACCTGCCCGCCGGGCCGGCGCCGGGGTTCGCGTTCACGCGCGGCGCGCAGCCGCGGTACGCGTGCCTGCCCGACGGCGGTGCGGTGCGGTGCGACGCGTCCGCCGCTCGTGACGGCGAGGAGCCCGACGGCATCCGGCGCCTGTTCAGCACCCCGGCCGAGCAGACGTTCCTCGTCGGCGGCTCGGTGCTGCCCGCCGGCGGCGGCCAGAACCCGGTGCAGCTGCCGGGGGTCACGGTGGCGTCGACGTCGCAGCTGGCGGGCGACCCGGCCGCGGGCGGCTTCGCGGCGGTGGACGGCGACCCGGGCACGACGTGGCGTCCCGACGCGACCGACCTGCGTCCGGCGCTCACCCTCGGCTGGACCGGCCCGAAGCGGATTTCCGGGCTGCACATCGGGGTTTCGCCCTCGAGCGGGGCTCGCGCGCCGCGGCAGGTGCAACTGGTGGGGCGCGCGGGCGCGCGCACGGTCGAGCTCGACGCGAGCGGGTCGGCGTCCTTCGAACCCCTCGACACCGACCAGCTGCAGATCGTGCTGCCCGGGGACGACGACGACCCCGCCGCGCGCGCGGTGGTCGGGATCGGCAGCCTGGAGCTGTCCGGCACCGACGGGCTGCTGCCCGGGCCGGACCCGGCGTTCACGGTGCCGTGCGGGTCGGGGCCGAACGTCCACCTCGACGGGCTCGACTACCGGACGTCGGTGCGGGGGACGCTGGCCGACATCACCGCCCACCGGCCGCTGGCGTTGACGATGTGCCGGGACTCGGAGGGCGGCATCTCGCTGCCGTCCGGCGGGCACGAGCTGCGGACCGACCGGTCGGACGCGTTCGTCGTCCAGGACCTGTGGCTGCGTCCTTCGGTGCCGGCGGCTCCGGTCGTGCACCGCGCGGTGCAGGTGGAGAAGTGGGACGCGGCGTCGCGGTCGGTGAAGGTGGCGCCGGGCGAGGAGGCGGTGCTGGCCGTCCCGGAGAACGCGAACGCGGGCTGGGTGGCCACTTTGGACGGTCGCGAGCTGGCCCGCACCCGGGTCGACGGCTGGCAGCAGGCGTGGATCGTCCCGGCCGGCGCGGGCGGGCTGGTATCGCTCGCGTTCACCCCGGACTCGGCGTACCGGACGGCGTTGCTGATCGGCGCGTTCGCGGTGCTGCTGATGCTCGCGGGGGTCTTCTGGCCGGCCCGGCGGCGGTCGTTCCGGGTGGTGCCCGGGGGTTCGCTGGTGCCGGTGGCGCTGATCGTGCTGCTGGTGGCGCTGGGCGGGATGCTGCCGGTGGTGCTGCTGATCGCGTGCCTGCTGGCGCGCCAGTTCTGGGACCGGGCCCCGCGGTACCTGGCGTTCGGCGGCATGGCCGTGGCGGCGGTGGTGTCGGTGACCGGCCGCGTCCTGGGCCACGGCCAGGAGTGGGCGTACGGCCCGGTGACCCAGGCGGCCCTGCTCCTGGCGGCGGCCGCGATGGTGGCGACGTGCGTGGACTGGTTCACCCGCAAGGACCCGGCCACCTGAGTCTGCCGCGGCGGTCGTGAGTGGGAAACGGTGTTCTAACCCTGTTTCTCACTCACGACGTCCTGGCGACCGGCTACTCGGCGGGCTCGGAGTTCCAGGACGAAGCCCGCCACCGCCAGGCCGCCGGCGCAGCAAGCCGCGACCGTCACCACTTGGGTCGCCGACGCGTGCAGCCACGTCGTGATCAGCAGCGCCTCCACCCCCACTGCCGCCCACATCAGCACCGCGACGCGGCGATCGCCGTCGGCCAGCCGCGCGTACAGCAGGATCTGGACCAGCGCCAGCATCGACCCGGCCAGCGCGAACGGCCACACCGGCATCGTGCTCCCCGCGTACTTCGCCCCGCCGATCAGCGACAGCAGCGACGGCCCCAGCACCACCGAAGCCAGCAGCACGAAAGCGTCCAGGAAAGCGCACACCGCCAACGCCACCGGCAGCACCCGGCGCCGGCCGGCCGAAGCGGCGAACCGGGGCAGCACGAGCACCCCCACCGCCTGCGGCAGCCAGTACGCGATCTTCGTGACGATCGCCCCCAGCGCGTATTCCCCGGCGGACGACGACGGCAGCGTGTGCCGCGCCAGCACCAGGTCCAGGTTCACCAGCAGCACCAGCGCCAGCATCGCTTGCGCCGTATGGAGTACTTCCGCGCCGTGGCGGTCGGCCCAGCGGGGACGCGGACGGCCGCAGACCCACCAGCCCGCGACGACCACCGCCAGCGACCCGAGCGCCGTGCCCGCCAGCGCCCCCGTGGGAGAGCCCGAGACGACCAGGCCGACCAGGGACCCGCCGACCTTGCCCGCTCCCTCCAGGGCGATCAGCCCGGCCAGCGTGGCGAACCGGTGGCCGCCCTGCAGCATCCCGTGGAAGACCCCCAGCAGCGTCAACGGCCCGAGCGCGGCCGTCACCAGCAGCGCCGGGGTCAGCGACCCCAGGTGCAGCAGGAGCACCAGCAACGGGCTGAGCGTCAACGCCGCCGTCGCGACGATCGCGCTCGTCACCAGCCCCAAGGCGAACAGCGAACCCCGCGCCAGCGACGGCGAGCGCGCGACCCGCAGTGCGACGACCGTCTGCAGCCCCATCGCCGGGACGACGCCGATCACCAGCACCGCCAGCAGCGAGCTCAGCTCCCCGAACGCCCCGGGCGCGAGGATCCGCGCGGCCGCGAGGCTCAGCACGTAGCTGCCGGCGTTGTTGCCCGCGAGCGCGAGCGAGACGAGGATCGCCGCGACCCGGTTGCCGGTCCGGGCCGGCACTTCGGTGTCTACGCTCAACGGCGGGCTCCCATTACCGGCGGGTAATTTCCAGGGACCATAACCGCGCGGACAGCGGAAAGGAAGGGCAGTGGACGCACCGAGCAGGCGGTTCGCGCTCCCGGTCGTGTCCGCCCTCCTGGCGTTCGCCGTCTGCGCGCCCTTGCTGGGCCGCGGGTTCGTCCTGTCCTACGACATGGTGTTCGCGCCCCGGCAGTACTTCGTGCCGGACGCCTTCGGGATCGGGGACACGCTGCCGCGGTCCGTCCCGGCCGACGCCGCCGTCGCGCTCGCGACCACCGTGCTGCCCGGCGACATCGTCCAGAAGATCGTCCTGCTGCTGGCCGTTTTCGGGGCCGCGCTGGGGGCAGGCCGGCTGGTCCCGACCGAGCACCTGGGCACGCGGCTCGTCGCCGCGACCGCGTACGCGTGGACGCCGTACGTCGCGGAACGGCTGTTCATCGGCCACTGGCCGCTGCTGCTGACGTACGCCTGCCTGCCCTGGATCGTCGACGCGGGACTCAAGACGCGCGAGCACGAGCCGAACGCCCTGCCGAAGCTGGTGCTCGCGTGCGCCCCGGCCGTCCTGACCCCGCCGGGTGGCGTGCTCGCCGCCGTCGTCATGGCCGTCGCCGCCGGTTCCCGCCGCCTCTGGCAGACGATCGCCATCGCCGTCGTGCTCAACCTGCCGTGGCTGGTCCCGACGTTCCTCCACGCCGGCGGCACCTACTCGGACCCGGCGGGCGTCACGGCGTTCAGCGCCCGCGCCGAAAGCTGGGGACCCGCGCTGCTCAGCGTGCTCGGCCTGGGCGGCATCTGGAACGCCGAAACGGTTCCCGGCAGCCGGTCCCTGCCGCTCATCCCGGTGCTGACGCTCACCGTCGTCGCCATCGCGGTCGCCGGCCTCGCGCCGCTCACCGGGCGGTGGGGGAAGGCGCCGGCCCGCTCGCTGTTCGGCCTGGGCGTCGCGGGCGTCCTCCTGGCGTCGCTGGCGACGCTGCCGGGCGGCGACGCGCTGCTGACCGCGGCCACGCGGCACCTGCCCGGCGCCGGGCTCCTGCGTGACGCCCAGAAGTGGGTCGCCTGGTGGGCGTTGCCGCTCGCACTGGGCTTCGCGCTGGCCATCGAGGTCGCCGCGGCCAAGCTGAAGAGCGAGCGCGGCCGCGTCGCGCTCGTGACGGCGGCGGCCGTCTTCCCCCTGCTCACCCTGCCGGACCTGGCCTGGGGCGGCTGGGGACGGCTCGGCACCGCGCAGTACCCGGCCGACTGGCGGGCAGTGTCCGAAGTGCTCGGTGACCGCCCCGGTGACGTGCTGACGCTGCCGCTGTCGGCGTTCCGCGGGTTCGCCTGGAACGACGACCGCACGCAGCTCGACCCGGCACCCCGCGTCCTCCCGAAGCCCGTGCTGATGGACGACACGCTCCAAGTGGGACAGGACCGCGTCGCGGGGGAGGACCCGCGCATCGGCGACGTCCGCGCGGCGACGTCCGCCCGTGAGCTCACCGACGCGGGCATCGGCTGGATCCTCGTCGAGCACGGGACTCCCGGCTACGTCGACACGCGGTTGCTCGCCGACGCGACCCCGGTGTGGTCGGGTGAGTGGCTGACGCTCTACCGGACCCCGGGTGTGCCCGCGGTGAAAGCGATCTCGTGGACGCCCGCCTTGCTGGCGAACGGAGTAGCGCTCGCGTCGCTGTGCGTCGCACTGTTGTGCCTCATGTTACCGATGCGTACATTGGGCCGCGGCAGGAGTTCCCCGCCGCAGAAGGAGTGACACGTGGGCACGATCATCGGCGTGGTCGCCGCCGTCATCATCGGAGGCGGTCTGGCGACCGGAGCGGGGTTCGTCCTCACCACGGGCGGCGACCCGGACAGTTCCGCCCAGGTGCAGGAAAAGCTCAACGCGCAGGTGAAGTACAACCCGGCCGACCACCCGACCAAGCTCTACGGGAACCGCTGACCCGGTGACCCGGCTCGCCTCCGACCACGCGCACCGCGTCGTCGGGCTCTACGGCGACCCCACCGTTTCCTGGAGCATCCTCCTCGAAGCGGACCTCGGCACGGCCGCTCCCGAACCGGAGAAGCTCCGGGCCCGGCTCGCGGCCGCCGTCCAGCAGTACCCGCACCTCGGTGCCGTGCCGGAGATCGAGCGGGCCGACGACCTGCCGGCCACGCGCGACCGGTTCGCTTCGGCGCCCTACGAACGGACCGCGCCGCTGCTGCGCGTCGCCGTCGGCGAGTCCACGCTGCTCGTCGCGGCGCACCACGGCGCGCTCGACGGCCTGGGGCTGCTCTCGCTGCTCGGCATCCTCCTCGACGTCCCGGTTTCCTCGGGGGCGAAGGGGATCGGTGAACGCACCGGCGGCAAACCCTTTGCCCTCTCGGCCGTCCAGCGGCTCGCTGAGGCGCTTTTCGCGCCCCCGGGCCGGATCACGCCCGGCCGGCGCGCCGAGGCCGCGGGAGACGTCTTCGCCGCCCGCCACGAGCCGCTGCTGCGCTTGGGGGCCGCGGGGTTCGTCGCGGCCGCCGCCCGCGCCACCGCAGCCTGGAACCGCGCGCACGGCGCCCGCACCGCCCGCGTGGTGGCCGCGCTGGGCGCGTCGTGGCGCTCGGGTGCCGCACCGGAACCGGTGCACGACAGCGCGTTCTTCCGGCTGCGGCTGCGTCCCGGCGCCGATGTCGCCGCGGTGCTGGGGAACCAGCTGCCGGAGCCGGACTTCCCCGCTCGCAGCAGCAAGCTCGCCCGGCTGGGCACGCGGCTGCTGGCGAGCCGGCTCGGCTCGACGTTCCTGGTGTCCAACCTCGGCGTGGTGTCCACCGGGGACACCGTGCGCTCGCTGGCGTTCTACCCGGCGGCGAGCGGCCGCTCAGGCGTCGCGTTCGGCGCGGCGACGACCGGCGGCACCACGACGCTGACCGTGCGGGCCCGCCGCAAGGACTTCGACGCGGCTGCCGCCGGACGGCTGCTCGACGAGTTCCGGGACGCCGTTCAGGACGCCAGCGCCGAGCCGCGCGCCACCTGATCCAGGACCCGCGGCCGGGGTGCCGGCCGGCCGGAGACGTCCCGCACCAGCGACTCGAACTGCCCGACGCTCGCGTCCCAGCTGAACCGCCCGGCCCGTTCGGCGCCGGCCAGGCCCATTTCCGCGCGCCGCAGGCCGTCGGCGAGCAGGCCGTCGACCTGGGCGGTGAAGTCCTCGAAGTCCTCGGCCAGCAGCCCGGTGCGACCCTCCACGATGGACTCGGCCACGCCGCCCGCGGCGCGGTAGGCGACCGACGGCACGCCGTGCGCCGCGGCCTCCATGATGACGATGCCCCAGCCCTCCTTGACCGACGGGCACAGGTGCAGCCACGACCGCGCGAGGATCTCGTGCTTGGCCTGCTCGTCGACCCAGCCGTGCAGGACCACGCGGTCGGCGACCCCCCGCGAAGCTGCGTGCGCCCGCAGCACTTCGTCCCACGGTCCTTGGCCGACGACCTCGAGCCGCAGCTCCGGCCAGCGCCGCGCCAGCCGCGCGACGACGTCGATGGCGTGCTCGATCCGCTTGTGCGGCACCAGCCTGCTCACCGCGACCAGCGTCGGCGAAGCGTCCCGTTCGGACGCGCACGGCGGCGGCGCGTCGAGGCCGTTGGGCACGACGGTGACGCGCTCGCGCTCGACCCCGAGCCCCGCCAGCTCCGCCTTGGTGACCTCGGAAACCGTCGCGTAGCGGCACTTGCGGAACAGCCACGGAGCCAGCCGCGACTCGATCCACCAGCCGACCCGGCCCAGCGTCTCGCCGAGGGCGCTGATCCACTGTTCCTTGTGGACGTGGTGCACGAGCACCAGCACGGGACAGCCGGCGACCAGCCGGGCGAAGAACGGCATCCCGTTCTGCACGTCGACCACCAGGTCGGCGCGGGCTCGACGAATGGCGCGCAGCGCGTGCAGGTAGACGCCGAACTTGTTGCCGCGCCGCCGGTAGCGGACGCCGTCGCGCCATTCCCCGTCGGTCGCGCCGGCGTAGGCGGCGCACTGGATTTCGACCCGGTACCCGGCTCTCGCGAGCCCTTCGGCCATCCGCTCGACGTACCGCTCCGACCCGCCGCCTTCGGGGTGGCCGGTGTCGCGCCAGTTGACGAGGAGCACACGAGGTCGTTCCATCGGGTTATCCAAACTGTAGCGACGATGCTAGGTTACCGGTGCGTACACAGTAGAGGAACGTATTCGGGAAAGCGACGGTTCAATGGTAGGTAATCCGGTCATCGACCGACCTCATCAGGCCACGCTGGGGCGTTCCGTCACGCTGTTCCGCACGTTCCTCACCGAGCAGACCGACCCGGACGGCTTCTATTCCGCGCTGGCCGCCGACTCGGTCCGGCAATTGGCGGCGCACACTCCGCTGTCCGGGCGAACGGTGCTGGACGTCGGCGGCGGGCCGGGGTACTTCTCCGACGCGTTCCGCGCGGCCGGCGCGGTCTACCTCGGCCTCGACCCGGACGTCGGCGAGCTGTCCGCGCGGGGCGCGTACGGCGAGAACATGATCCGCGCCAGCGGCACGGAACTGCCCGTGCGCAGCGGTTCCGTCGACGTCTGCTACTCGTCGAACGTGCTGGAGCACGTCAGCGAGCCGTGGGTGATGCTCGACGAGATGTGCCGGGTGACCAAGCCCGGCGGCACGGTCTTCGCGTCGTTCACGCCGTGGTACTCGCCGTGGGGCGGCCACGAGACCGCGCCGTGGCATTTCTTCGGCGGTCACTACGCCCGGCGGCGCTATTCCCGGAAACTGGGGAAGCAGCCGAAGAACAAATTCGGGGAAAGCCTGTTCCCGGTTTCGGTCGGCGCCGCGCTCCGCTGGGCGAAGGCGACGCCGCTCGCCGATTTCGTGGCCGGGTACCCGCGGTACCACCCGAGCTGGGCGATGTGGATCGTGCGGATTCCCGGCCTTCGCGAAATCGCTTCCTGGAATCTGGTCCTGGTCCTGCGTAAGCGCTGACTCAGCTACCCGCGTAAGCGACCTGCCGCCGCCGGTGCGACGTCGGGGGCTCCGGCGGGCGGCGGCGGGCCAGCAGGACGATCGCGACGATGATCAGCACGCCGCCGCCGATGCCGAGCCAGAGCGGGCCGGTGCTCGACAGGAACTCCAGCTTGCCCTTGTTCGCGTTCACCTGGTCGACCATCTGCGCGATGGTCCGGCCGTTGTAGGCGAGCGTCCCGTCGAACACGACCGTCGAGCTGCCACTGGTGCCGACGCGCAGCTCCTGGTGCTGCTGTTGCTGCTGCTTGACCTCGATCCCGGTGACCGGCTCCACCCACATCGTGTTGACACCGCGGTAGTAGAGGTCGGCGTCCACCGAGGACTGGTCGGAGCCGACGAGCGAGCCGGGCACCTTCTTCGAGGAGAGCTTCGTGTCGGGGATGTCCTGGACGAACTTGTAGGTCTCGATCCCGTTCACCGTCTCGGTGCCGGCGTAGCGGGCGGTGACGGCCGCCTCGGTGTTGTCGTCGTAGACCTTGTAGTCCTTCTGCTCGGTGCCGAAGGGGAACTTGAAGTTCAGGCCGGGCTGCGCCTTTTCGACGTTCGTCTCCGGCGGCTTCTGGCCGTCCTTGTCGGCCTTGTCCTTCAGCTCGGTGACGTAGCTGCTCCTGGCGTCGCACTGCGGGTTGTTGCTGCCTCGCGGCTCGTAGCCCTCGCCGGTGCGCCGGTCGAAGCAGACCTGCCGCTTGCTCGCGCTGAGCACCGTGCCGTCGGCGTCGTCGGTGACCTGCACCGCCAGCAGCCAGACCGCGTAGTCGGTGTCCGCCTGCATCTCCGGCGCGGCGAAGTTCGCCTGCACGTGGCCCACGGCGGTCAGCTTGGCGTTCTCGCGGATGTTCGAGACCGGGCCGGACCCGTCGTCGGTCACGGCGAGGACCTTGCTCGCGGTGCCTTCGAGCACCGACGTCGAGTCCTGGTCGAGGGGCACCTTGGCGAGCTTCGGGTAGACGTACGTGGGGAGGAGCACCGCCCCGGCGACCGCGAAAACGCCCAGTGCCAGCAAGATCAGGCCGAAAGCACGTCGCAACGGTCCTCCTGGGTCAGTCTTCGTCGACACCCAAATTACCCGGCGGTAATCAGGTGCTGCGGATAGTGGCCCGCGCCACGCCGCGCGTCAAAGTGTGACCGGCGGTCACAGCCACCCGGTGCGACCGGACAGCCGCATGTGCGCCGCCGTTCGGACCAAGTGACCAAACAAGTTTGTTCCCGGGCACAACGGGCATGGGCCCACCATCGGACGATCCTCCCTCCGCCGCGCCGTACCGCAAAGGAAACCCCCTTTTGCCCCAGGACCCTTCGCTGGTCGCCATCGCGGCCACCGCGCGCTGGCGGGCCCGGATCGTGGCGGCGGCCGCGAGCGCGGGAATCACGCTGACCGACCCGCTCGCCGGTGTCCCCGGCATCCGCGTGCTCGCCTGCACCCCGGGCGACCTCGCCGTGATCGTGCCGAGGCTCGGCGGCGAGCCGTCCCGGGCGGCGATCGGCGCCCATTCGGACTCGATCGCCGACCGCGAGCTGCGCGACGCCGTCGCCGACGTGGCGGCCCTGCTTTCCCTGCACGGCAACGTGGTGCTCGACCTCGACGCCGGCCGCCGCCCGCCGCCCCGCCCGGACGTCGTCGTCTCGGCCGGTGTGGACCGTCCCCAGTGGACGGAGCCGGCGGTGACCCTCCCGGTGGGAACCGGCCGCCGCGGAGGACCGCTGACGGTGGCACTCAGCGCGGGCCCCGGCTTCGAAGGCACGCTGCTGGAACTGGCGAGGCTGGTGGAGGCGGACGCGGCTTAGCCCGTCCGGTCAGTCCTCTCAGTCCTCCTGCGCCACGAACCGGGTCAGCAGCTCGTGCAGCCGGCGCTGGTCCGCGTCGTCGAACACCTTCAGCAGCCCGGCCACGGCCTCCGCGAACAGGTCGCCCGCCTCGTCGAGGCGTCGCTCGCCTTCCTCGGTGATCACGATCTCGTACGCCCGCCGGTCGCTCGCGGATCGCTGCCGCCGCACCAGGTTCCGGTGCTCCAGGTCGTCGACGATGCGGACCAGGGTGGACTTGTCGACCCCGAGGGCCGCGCCGAGCTCGCGCTGGCTGCGGACCCCGCCCGCCCGGACCGCCGTGAGCACGCCGGCGTGCTGCAGCTCGATGCCGGTCGGCCGCGCCGCGTCGTTGGCGTGCGCGCGGGCCAGCCGGTGGGCGCGGTTGAGCAGCATCCCGATGGCCGCCGGATCGACTGGTTGAGCCTCCATGACGGTGATGCTAGCATCTGAGATGGTCTCAACTGAGATCATCTCATCACGGGGGTAGTCATGAGAGTCCTCATCAGCGGTGCCGGGCTGGCCGGCCCGTGCCTGGCCCACGGCCTGCGCCGGCACGGCATCGACGTCCTGCTCTTCGAACGGGACGCCGCCGTCGACGCCCGCGCGCAGGGCTACCGGATCCACATCGGCGGCGAAGGCGACGCGGCATTGCGCGAGTGGCTGCCGTCCGAGGTGTACGAGCAGGCCGCCGCGACGTCCTGCGTGACCGGCCGCGGGGTCACCACGGCCGGCCCCGGCCTCGGGACGTTCACCGAGATCCCGTTGCCGCCGAACGCCTACGCCGGGATCACCGTCGACCGGCTGACGCTGCGCCGGATCATGCTGCGCGACCTCGGCGGCCGCACGCGCTTCGGTGCCGGGTTCGCCGGCTACCGCCTGCTGGACGACGGCCGGGTGCGGGTCCGGTTCGCCGACGGCACCACCGAAGACGGCGACCTGCTCGTCGCCGCCGACGGCGTCGGCTCCGGCATCCGGCGGCAGCTGCTGCCGGAGTTCCCGGTGACCGTCGAGGACACCCGGCTGATCTACGGCCGCACGCCGCTGACCGGCGACGCCCGCGACCTGACACCGGACGCGGCGCTCGAAGGCTTCCTCGGGGTGAACGACGGGGACGGCCGCGGGCTCGCCCTCGCCGCGCAGCGCTTCCGGCGCGACCCGGCCGAGTTCGGCTTCCCACCGGGCCGGGACTACGTCATGTGGGCCGTCGCCGCCCCGTCGGGCCGGTTCGGCCCGGACCTCTTCCGGCTGGCCGCCGGGGACCTGATCGACCTGGCGGCGAAGACGCTCGCCGGCTGGCACCCGTCGCTGCCCGAGCTGATCCGGCTGGGCGATCCGGCGTACGTCGTGCCGTCGAACGTCCACACGTCCGAACGGCCCGAGCCGTGGGCACCGGGCCCGGTGACCCTCGCCGGCGACGCGGCGCACCCGATGCCGCCCGCCGGCATCAGCGCCGGGGTCGCGCTGCACGACGCGGGCCTGCTCGCCGGCCGGCTGGTCTCGGGCGTACGGCTGCCCGACGCCGTCGCGGAGTACGAGAAGGAGATGCTCGACCACGGGTTCGCCGCGGCGGCCGATGCCGCCCGGCGCCACCGCGGCGAGTTCTAGTCGTCGACCCACTCCAGGAGGTCGCCGGGCTGGCAGCCGAGCACGCGGCACATGGCTTCGAGGGTGCTGAACCGGACCGCCTTGGCGCGGCCGTTCTTCAGCACCGCGACGTTGGCCGGTGTCAGCCCGACCTTCTCGGCGAACTCCCCGACGCTCAGCTTGCGCTTGGCCAGTTCGACGTCGATGCGCACGACGATCGCCATCAGATGACCGCTTCCAGGTCGGTCCGCAGGGTGGTGGCCTGCCGCAGCAGCGCGCGCATGACCACCATCAGCAGGCCGAGCACGGTGATCCCCACGGTCACCAGGAACAGCAGCATCGGCATCCCCGGGTCGTCCGCGTTGAAGCCGACGAAGACCAGCATGCCGACGAACACCAGCCACGCGGCACCGATCGCCCAGACGATCGCGTCGACCCACTTCAGCGACGCCGGGGTGAAGATCCGGTCCTTCTTGACCAGCGTCAGCAGCTGCCAGGTCGCGACGACCACCACCTGGACGCACAGCACGAGGAACACCGCGATGGCGGTCAGCGGCCAGCGCAGCGGAGCGTCGTGCGGGTTCTGCTGCGTGTGGTAGGCGATCCCGCCCGGCAGCGAAAGCGTCTGGAACACGACGAGCACGGCGAACAGCACCACGAGGAACACCCGGAGCGCGGCGACCGCGCGTCTTTCGGTCAACATGCGACGACTATCGCCGGATATCTATCGAAAGTCAATCGGTAGGTGTCGATCTACGATGTCTCCGGATCGAGCCGCACCGATTCGAGGGCGACGTACAGCTCGCCGATGTCGACCGGGTCGGTCAGGTCGCGCTTGGTCAGGTCCTGCACGCGGCGCAGCCGGTAGCGAACGGTATTGGGGTGCACGAACAGCCGGTCCGCGGCCTCCTTCGCCGACCCGTGACCGGCGAACCACGCGAGCAGCGTGTCGAGCATGACCTTGCGTTCCGCGCCGGGCAGCGCGAGCACGCCGGCCAGGGCGGACCGCACGACGTCGCGGGCCATTCCCGGCGCGGCGGCGACCAGCGTCGTCACCGGCGAGTCGCCGAACACCACCACGCCCGCGGTCGCCGTGGGCAGCGAGCGGCGGGCGATCCGGGCCCGGTGCAGCGCGTCCGGGACGTCCGGGAACCCGCTGAACGGCTTGCTCATCCCGGCCGCCACCGGCAGCGAGCCCAGCACTTCGCGCAGCCGCCGGACGTCCTCGATGCGGTCGATCGCGACCAGTCCCGCTTCGCCGCCGGGCCGCCAGGCCGAGCGCCAGCGGCGGGCGCGCAGCAGCGCCTCGACGGTGTCCTGCTCGTCGGGCTCGACGCGCTCGGTCACCACGACGACGAACATGCCCGCGGTCGGCAGGCCCAGGTCCCGGGCGGCGGCTTCCATGTCGGCCTGGCTGGTGAGCCGGCCGCGGAAGAGGTCGTCCAGCCGCCGCGCGTCGGCGTGCGACGGCTCGGCCGCGACCTGCTCGTACGCCGTGGTCAGGGCGTCGGAGTAGAGGTCGATCGCCTTCCAGACGTAGGAGTTGATCTCGATCGTCCGGGTCGGGTTGAGGAACTCCGGGCCGGCGAGCTCGAGGAGGGCTTCGTAGACGAAGGTGCCGCCGATGCGGAAGGCGCGCAGCACCGCGGGCAGCGGGATGCCTTGCCGCGCCTGGACGAGCCCGGTCTTGCGGGCGGCGTCGAGGGCGAGCCCGCGGCCCTCGACCAGCGCGGTCAGCGCGCGCTCGAGGTTGGCCTGGCAGACCTGGCGCAGCTCGCCCGGCGCGACGTGCTCGACCTGGCGGTAGAACTCGTCTTCTTCGCTGAGCAGGCGGGCGAGCCGGTCGGCGAACTCGGGCAGCCTGGCCAGCATCTCGCGCACCAGCTCGCGGTGTTCGCGAGGCACCGGCCTGGCGAGAGCTTCAATGCCCATCCCTCACTTTAGCTCGGGTCCGCGGCCCGGGACACGCACGAACTTGAGCAAAATTCATGTCCACTGAGTGATCGGCCCGGTGAGGGGTTGACGCCACGATCGACTCATGAAGGCTTGCGTGCGGTGAAGTACACGTGCGGCTCGGGTCCGGCCCCGGGGTGATCCGGCACGAACAGGGCCTGGTCTTCGCGGACGATCTCCAGGCCGGTCGCGCGGAGCTTCTCCGCGAGGACCTCGGCGGGGAAGCTGCTCGCGCGGACCGGGTGTCCCATGAAGACGATGTCGACGCCGTCCACGTCGGCGGGCACGGTGGCGAAGACGAGCAGGCCACTGGGTTTCAGCCAGCCCGCGAACCGGCCGATCATCGTGTCCTGGTCGGCGCGGGGGAGCTGCAGCATCGAGAAGAACGCCGTGATCGCGTCCCAGGTCCCGGCTTCGAAGGACAGTTCGCGCATGTCGCCCGCCTCGAACCGGGCCGCGGGCACCTGTGCTCGCGCGATCTCGACCATCTTCGGCGCGACGTCGTACCCGGTCACCGCGTGGCCGGCCGCGGTGAGCAGGTCCGCGACCGGGCGGCCGGTCCCCGAGCCGACGTCGAGCACCGCCGCGCCCGCGGGCAGCCGCTCGGCCAGCGCGGTGATCGCGGCTCGCTGCTCGGCGAGGTTCCGGAAGGCGTGTTCGTAGTCCTTGCCGAGCGCGTCGAAGACCTCGGCGGCGGATGCGGGACCGGTCATGGGCCCACTCTGTCAGACGTTCGGTTGCGCAACATCCGTACGGATGTGTGCAATTTCAGAGTAAGTTCTGGCAAAACCTTGTGATTCAGGCACGTGGCGACCTAATCTTCCGCGGCACTCCACTCGAGAATCGAGGTCCGCGATGGCGCGACGCACCTTCGGAACCGTGCTGGCCGCGGTCATCACCCTGCTCGCGGTGGCCGTTCCCGCGTCGGCCGCCGGGCGGCCCGTCGTCACGCGGGCCGCGCTCGATCCGGCGCTGGTCGCCGGGCGCGGCGCGAACGTCGGCTTCCTCGAGCAGGAGGCGGAGAACGCGCGCACCGACGGTGTCGTGATCGGCCCGGACCGCTCGGCCTACACGCTCCCGTCCGAAGCCTCCGGCCGCCGGGCGGTGAAGGTGACGCCGGGGCAGTACGTCGAGTTCACGCTGCCCGCCGCCGCGAACGCGATCACCGTCCGCTACAGCATCCCGGACGCGCCCCGGGGCGGCGGGATCACCGCGCCGCTCGACGTCACCGTGAACGGCGCCCACCGGCAGCGCATGACGCTGACTTCGCAGTACTCCTGGCTGTACAACCAGTACCCGTTCAGCAACGACCCGGACGCGGGCCTGCTGCACCCGGACTGGTGGATCACCGAGTGCTCGTGCGTGCCCGCGGCGACCACGCCCGCGCCGGTCGTCGAAAAGCCGTTCCGCCCCAGCCACTTCTACGACGAGCAGCGGCTCCTGCTCGGCCGCTCCTACCGGGCGGGGGACAAGGTCCGGCTCACCGTCCCGGCCGGGAGCGCCGCCGCGTGGACGGTCGTCGACCTGCTCGACTCCGAACTCGTCGCACCGCCGCGGGTCGTTCCCTTCGCGGCCGACGCACTGCTCTTCGGCGCCGACCCGACCGGCCGCCGCGACTCGGCCGACGCCCTCGACCGCGCCATCGCCTTCGCCCGGCGCGCTCACCTCGCGGTGTACCTGCCGCCCGGGACGTACCAGGTCAACCGGCACATCGTCGTCGACGACGTCACGATCGAGGGCGCCGGCAGCTGGTACACGATCGTCAAGGGACACGAGGTGGCGCTCGGCACGCCCGACCCCGACGGGTCGGTGCACACCGGCGTCGGCTTCTACGGCAAGCCCGCCTCGGCCGGGGGCAGCCACCACGTCCACCTGTCCGGCTTCGCGATCGAAGGCGACGTCCGCGAACGCGTCGACACCGACCAGGTCAACGCGATCGGTGGCGCGCTCAGCGACTCCACTGTGGACTCGTTGTACCTCCACCACACGAAGGTCGGCCTGTGGTTCGACGGGCCGATGCGCGGCACGAAGATCACGGGCAACGTCATCGCCGACCAGGTCGCCGACGGCCTCAACTTCCACACGGGCGTGACGGACTCGGTGGTGGCGAACAACTTCGTCCGCAACACCGGCGACGACGGACTGGCCCTGTGGTCGGAGAAGACCCAGGACGCGCGGAACACGGTCGACCACAACACCGTCCAGACGCCGGTGCTGGCCAACGGGATCGCGCTGTACGGCGGCGTCGACAACACGGTGTCGGGCAACCTGATCGCCGACCCGATCCGCGAAGGCAGCGCGATCCAGGTGGGGTCGCGGTTCGGCGCCGAGCCGTTCGCCGGGACGCTGCGGATCGCGGACAACACGACGGTGCGGGCCGGGACGTTCGAGCTGAACTGGAAGATCGGCCTCGGCGCGATCTGGTTCTACGCGCTGGAGAAGGACATCGCCGCGGACGTCTCGGTGACCGGCGACCACTTCCTCGACACCACCTACAACGCGATCATGCTGGTCAGCGACTTCCCGGTGAAGGACAAGTACTCGATCACCGGGCTGAAGTTCGCCGACCTGCGCGTCGACGGCACCGGAACGTCGGTGCTCAGCGCCCGCTCGGCGGGGTCGGCGTCGTTCCGGAACGTCGAGGCGCGCAACGTCGGCGCGGTGGCCGTGAACAACTGCGGCTCGTTCACCTTCCCGCCAACGGGATCGGAGTTCGCGCTGACGGACCTCGGCGGCAACGGCAGCTGGCTGGCTCCCTGGCTGCTGCCGAACACGATCACCTGCGACGACCGGCCGCCGGTCGTGCCGCCGCCCGCGCCCTCGGCGTGGTGAGCCGCTAGGGTTCGGCCGTGGCTGGGTTGCGCGGGGTGTTCGCCGGTTTCGGCAAGAGCAAGGCGTTCGCGGTGCTCGGGCGGGCGCTCGTGCCCGCCGACCGGGTGCTGCTGCGGATCAGCGGCGGCCGGGTCGGCGTCGGCGCGGCGGTCGGGTTGCGGACGCTGCTGCTCACCACGGTCGGGCGCCGCAGCGGTGCACCCCGGCAGGTGCCGCTCCTGTACGTCGAGCGCGCCGGCGGGTACGTCGTGATCGGCTCCAACTGGGGCGGCGAGGCGCACCCGGCGTGGTCGGGGAACCTGCTGGCCCAGCCGAAGGCGACGGTCGCGATCGGCGGCCGGACCGTCGAGGTCACCGGACGGCTCCTGACCGGTGACGAGCGTCAGGAGATGTGGGACGCCGTCGCGTCGTACTGGCCGGCTTACGACCGCTACGCCGTGCGCGCCGGCGACCGCGAAATCCGCGTCTTCCTGCTGGAGCAGGTCAGCCGATGAGGTCGGTGTGCCGGATCCGGTACACCTGGAGCCGCAGGTTGTAGTACTTCTCCGTCTCGCCGACCCACTGCATGCCGAGCCGCTTCGCGACGGCGATCGCGCGCGTGTTGTTCGGCCGCGCCACGGCGAACAGCTCGTCGGTGTCCTGGGTGAACGCCCACTCGATCAGCGCGGTCGAGGCCTCCGACGCGTAGCCCTGGCCCCAGACGCCCGGGCTCAGCTGCCAGCTCAGCTCGAGGTCCTCTTCGAACGGCGGCAGCAGCCGGATGCCGAGGCCGCCGATCACCACGCCGTCCTCCTTGCGCTCGACGGCCCACCGGCCGCGCGGCGGCGGCAGGTTCGGCTGCACCTCGGCCCAGGCCTGCAGGACCGCGCGCATCGCGCCGACGTCGCCGACGCGATCCATGGCCGGGGTCAGCCAGTGCGTCACGTCCTCCGCGCCGTAGATCTCGAACGCGGCTTCGGCGTCGTCCACCGTCCAGTCCCGGATCACGAGCCGGTCGGTGCTCAACGGAGTCTCCATACCAGGACGCTACGCCGGGCGGCCCTCGGTTGTTCCCGGTGAAAGTGCTCAGAAGATGAACACTTCACCCCCGACGATGTGGGCATGGAGACTTTGGCAGGCATCGCGGTGGTGGACGTCACGTCGGCCGGGCAGTGGCGGGAGTGGCTGACGTCGTCGTCCGGCACGGCGTCGTCGGTGTGGCTGGTCATCCGGCGCAAGCACAGCGGCGCTCCCGGCGTGCTGGTCCACGAGGCGATGGAGCAGGCGCTGTGCTTCGGCTGGATCGACAGCAAAGCGCTGAAGCGGGACGCGGAAAGCACGTACCTCTGCTTCACCCCGCGGAATCCGAAGAGCACGTGGAGCCGGGTGAACCGCGACCGCGTCGAGCGGCTGACCGCGGCGGGGCTGATGACGCCGTCGGGCCAGGCGATGGTCGACCTCGCCCGGCGCACGGGGACCTGGGACGCGCTGGCCGAAGCGCAGGACGGCGTCATCCCGCCGGACCTCGAGCGGGCCTTCGACGCCGTCGCGGCCGGGCACTTCGCGGCGTTCCCGCCGTCGTCGAAGCGGCTCATCCTGGAGTGGATCGCCAAGGCCAAGCGCCAGGAGACGCGGCGGCGGCGCATCGCGACGACCGTCGAGCTGGCCCGGGAAAACGTGCGGGCCGCGCACCCGAAGGCGGCCTAGAGTCGGGCCGTGGACGAACTGCGTGACCTCCTGGCCCGCGCCGCCGAGCTGGCCGCCGACCATCGGGCTTCCCTCGCCGACCGGCCCGTCGCCCGTGCCGTCGACGCCGCCGCCCTGAAGGCCGCCTTCGGGGGCCCGCTCCCGGACGGCCCGACCCCGCCCGGCGCCGTTATGGAAGAACTCGCGCGGGCCGCCGAGCCCGGCCTCGTCGCCACCGCCGGCCCGCGGTTCTTCGGCTTCGTCATCGGGGGCGCCCTGCCCGCCGCCACGGCCGCGGACGTGCTGGCCACCGGCTGGGACCAGAACGGCTTCAACGCCGTTCTCTCCCCGGCCGCGGCCGCCGCCGAAGAGGCCGCCGGGACCTGGCTCAAGGAGCTGCTCGGCATCCCCGCCACCGCCTCCGCCGGCTTCGTCACCGGTGGACAGGCCGCGAACACCGTCGGGCTGGCCGCCGCGCGGCACCACGTCCTCGCCGAGGCCGGATGGGACGTCGAGCGCGACGGGCTCGGCGGTGCCCCGCGTGTCCGCGTCCTCGCGAGCGAGGAGCGGCACGCCACCGTCGACCGCGCACTGAGGCTGCTCGGGTTCGGCACGCGGGCCGTCGAGCCGGTGAAGGCCGGGCCGCAAGGCGCCATCGACCTCGACGACCTCGCGCGGAAGGCCGGCGACGGCCCCACGATCGTCTGCCTGCAGGCCGGCAACGTGAACACCGGCGCCTGCGACGACCTCAGGGCCGCCCGAGCGGTCGCGGAGAACGCCTGGATCCACGTCGACGGCGCCTTCGGCCTCTGGGCCGCCGCCAACCCGGGGACCGCGGGCCTGCTCGACGGCGTCGAGCTGGCCGACTCCTGGGCCTGCGACGGCCACAAGTGGCTCAACGTCCCCTACGACTCCGGGTTCGTCTTCTGCGCGCGCCCCGAGGTCCACGCCGAGGCGATCGCCTACCGCGCCGCCTACCTGACCGGCGCCGGCGAGGTGTCCGGCATGGGCGACCTGACGCTGGAGTCGTCGCGCCGCGCCCGCGGCTTCGCGGTCTGGGCGGCGCTGCGGGAGCTGGGCCGCGACGGCGTCGCCGAGCTCGTTGACCGCTGTTGCCGGCTGGCGCGCCGCTTCGCGGAAACCCTCGCGGCCGGTGGCGCCGGGATCGCGAACGACGTCGTCCTCAACCAGGTCCTGGTGTCGTTCGGCGACGACGCCCGGACCGACGCGGTCATCGACCGGATTCAGCGCGACGGCACCTGCTGGCTCGGCGGAACCACCTGGCGCGGCCGCCGGTACCTACGGATTTCGGTGTCCAACTGGATGACGACGGAAGCGGACGTCGACCGTTCGGCCGCCGCGATCCTCCGGCTGGCTCAGTAGCCTTCGCGCACCGAAAGGGTGTCCGTCCGCCACGCGATCCGCTTCTCCTTGCCGCGTGGCCAGCTCGACGAAAGCCGCCGCCGGAGGCTGCCGAGCGCACCCAGCCGGACGAGATCCACTCGGGACCCCTGTGCGGCCATTGTGGTCACTTCGGCGGGGGTGAGCGGGACGAAGTCGAAGTACTGCGCGTCTTCGCCGCCGGTCCCGTCGCCGAACTCCGTGAAGATCGCGGCGAACGCCTGCCGGCATTCCGGGCAAACCCGTAGCGCGATGCTGAAGTGGGACTTCTCGACCAGGCGGTGGATTTCACGCAGGCGGGTCGTGCAGAACGCCAGCGCGGTCAGGGCGTCTTCGCCCGAGCAGCGCGCGCAGCCGAACTCGGTCATCGACCGATCATCGCACGCCGTGAATCCGCACCCGGCTCCGGGGGTACCGAGAAACCCTTTGGCCACAACGTTTCGCTCTGGTCCGCAGTGGTCTGGACCTGTTAGTCTCGGCGCGTCCGACCGGTCGGCTCGCCGAAGGAGAATTTCGTGCTCCGCATGAGAAAACGCATCGCCGGCGCCTTCGCCACCGCAGCGCTGGCGCTCGCCGGTGCCGCCGTCGTCGCGCCGCCCGCCGCCGAAGCGGGGCCGTCCGGGGGCGGTCACTCCCAGGGCAAGGTGATGGCCTACTTCGCCGACTGGGACGTCTACGCCCGCAACTACCACGTCAAGGACATCGAGACGTCCGGTTCGGCCGCGAAGCTGACCCACCTCAACTACGCGTTCGGCAACGTGACCGGCGGCGGTTGCGCCGTCGGCGACCCGTGGGCCGACCACGACATGCCCTACGACGCCACGATGAGCGTCAGCGGCCAGGCCGACAGCGCCGAGCCCGGCGCGCTGCACGGCAGCTTCAACCAGATCCTCCAGCTGAAGAAGCTGAACCCGAAGCTCAAGGTGCTGTGGTCCTTCGGCGGCTGGACCTGGTCGGCCGGCTTCACCGAGGCGGCGAAGAACCCCGCCGCGTTCGCCGAGTCCTGCTACAACCTCGTCAACGACCCGCGCTGGGCGGGCGTCTTCGACGGCATCGACGTCGACTGGGAGTACCCGAACGCCTGCGGCAACACCTGCGACGAAAGCGGGCCGAAGGCGTTCACGGCGCTGGTCAAGGCGCTGCGGGCGAAGTTCGGGCACCAGCTGGTCACGGCCGCGATCACCGCGGACGGCTCGAAGAACGGCAAGATCGACGCCACCGACTACGCCGGGGCGAGCCGCTACCTCGACTGGTACAACGTGATGACGTACGACTACTTCGTCGCCGGCGGCCAGCCGACCGGACCCACCGCGCCGCACTCCCCGCTGCGCTCCTACGCGGGCATCCCGACCGCCGGGTTCTACGCCGACGCGGCCATCCAGAAGCTGCGCCACCAGGGCGTCCCGTCGTCGAAGATGTTGCTGGGCCTCGGGTTCTACGGCCGCGGCTGGGACGGCGTCACGCAGAAGCAGCCCGGCGGCACGGCGACCGGCCCGGCTCCGGGCACGTACGAAGCGGGCGTCGAGGACTACAAGGTGCTCAAGACGACGTGTCCGGCCAACGGCAAGATCGCCGGTACGGCGTACGCGAAGTGCGGCTCGCAGTGGTGGAGCTACGACACGCCCGAAACGGCGTCGGCGAAGGCCGGCTACGCGAAGTCGCAGGGGCTGGGTGGCGTGTTCGCCTGGGAGCTGTCGGGTGACACCGCGAACGCCGAACTGCTGCGGGCCATCGCCGGCCGCTGCTGAAACCTCTAGCTGGAGGGCCCGGGCGCGAACCCGCCCGGGCCCTTCGTCCATTCAGGACACCACCGGGAACCCGTGCCGCCGGGCGCCGAGCACCACGGCGAGCACCGGGACCAGGAGCACGAGCAGCGTCCAGGGGAAGGCCGCGGGCCCGGCGGCGTCGAGCAGGACACCACCGGCCACGCCGCCCGCGGCCATCGCCGCGTTCCACAGCGTGACGAGCATGGCCTGCGCGTTGTCGGCCGCGGCGCCGCCCGCGTTCCCGGCCGCGGTCTGCAGGAGCGTGGGGACGCCGCCCCAGCCGAGGCCCCACAGCGCGACGGCGGCGTAGACCAGCACCGCGCTGCCCGCCGCGGTCGCCAGGATCGTCGCGGCCACCGCGACCAGGATCGTGCTGAGGACCGTCAGCGTGCGCAGCGCGCGGTCGATGCGCGTGCCGACGACCCAGATCCCGGCCATCGACGCGACGCCGAACACCAGCAGGACGACGTCGACCACGTCGCCCATCCCGGCGTGGCCGAGGAACGCGGCGACGTAGGTGTAGAGCACGGTGTGGGCCAGCACGAACACGAGCGTCACGGCCAGCACGGGCGCGACGCCCGGCACGGTGAGCGTGCGCCGGACCGGCACCCGGCCGCCGGCCTGCCCGGGCTGGTCCGGGACTCCCCAGGCGATCCAGCCGAGCAGCACGACGGCGATCGCCGACATGGCGCCGAACGCCGAGCGCCAGCCGAACAGGCCGCCGAGGAACGTCCCGGCCGGGATCCCGAGCGACAGGGCCAGGGGGATGCCCGCCATCACGACGGCGATGGCCCGGCCCTGGCGTTCCGGCGGCGCGAGCCGGCGCGCGTACCCGGCCAGCAGCGCCCAGACGACGCCCGCGGCCACCCCGGCGACGAACCGGGCGACCATGGTGAGCGGGTAGGCGGCGGACAGCGCCGTCACGGTGTTGGCGACGGCGAACCCGCCGACGCCGGCCAGCAGTAAGCGTTTGCGGGGCCAGGCCGCGGTGGCCGCGGAGAGGGGGATCGCGGTGAGGGCGGTGCCGAGGGCGTAGACCGTCACGGCCTGGCCGGCCGCCGCCTCACCGACGCCGAGGCCGGCGCTCATGCCGGGCAGCACGCCGGCGGGCAGCGCTTCGGTGAGCACGGTGACGAACGCGGCGGTGGTGAGGGCGAGGAGGGAGCGCGTCATGCCGCTATGCTCGAACCCTCACATACGTGTGAAGGTCTACGTGAGGTGGCGCACATGCGCATCGGGGAGCTGTCCGAACGCACCGGCACGTCCCGCCGGCTGCTCCGGTACTACGAGGAGCAGGGCCTGATCATCGCGTCCCGAGGGGCGAACGGGTACCGCGACTACGATTCCGCGACGGTCGATCGCGTGATCCAGGTGCGCGGGCTCCTCGACGCGGGACTGCCCACCCGCATCATCAAGCAGATCCTGCCCTGCCTCGACAAGCCCCGCGCGATCTACTTCCCGGACGCGACCCCGGAGATGATCGCGACGCTGGAGGAAGAGCGCGACCGGATGGCGCGCCGGGCGGAGTGCCTGCTGCGCAACCGGGACGCGATCTCCGAGTACCTCGACGCGGTGCGCGAGTACAACGGCGTTTGAGGAGCCGACGGGGGCACGCCTAGCCGGGAGGGTCGTCGTCGGGGCGGACGTGGACCCAGTGCAGGGTGTCGGCTTCCGGCCACCAGCCCGCGGGGTCCGGCCGGGGGTGGGCGCCGTCTTCGGCCCACCAGCGTGGAGGTGGCTCGTCGCCCATGCCTCGACGGTAGGAGGGGACGCGCTCGAGCACACCGGTCGAGGGCGGCCATGTCCGGTTCCGGCCGGTTTCGAGCGGCGCTCGCCAGCGACGCTGCCGGGCCGCGCCCGCCGGGCCGCCTCTCCGGCCGCCGCCGCTTGCCGGGCTGCCGCCGCCCGGCGGCGCCCGCAGGGCGGCCGTGGCCGGTAGCGGACAGTGGCCGAACCCGCCCCTGCCGGTGCGCGGCATCCCGGCCTTAGGTTGGCGGCGGAAGATCACTTCGCGGGAGGGAAGACCATGATCACGCGAGCCTTGACAGGCCTGGCCGCGGCGGCGGTCATCGGCACGCTGGGCGCACCGATGGCAACCGCCGCAACCGCCGCACCAGCAACCGCCGCCGCGGCGAGTGACGGTGGTCCCGCGGTCCGGCCCCCCGGCCAGTGCGTCTGGATCTGGACCGGCGGCCCGCCGCAGTGCAAGAAGCTGGAGTAGCACCGCGGGCCGAAGCCGGGCGGCTCTGGTCAAACCCACCCGCGCGGTCGCTCAGCCCAGCCAGCCCAGCCGGGTCGCCGCGAAGACCGCCGCCACCCGGTTGTCCGCCTGCAGGGCCTCCAGCAGCCCCTGGACGTGTCTGCGAACCGTCCGCTCGCTCACGTCCAGGTGGCGGGCGATCGCACCGTCCGTCATGCCCGTGGCCAGCAGGTCCAAGACCTTCGCCTGGGTCGGCGTCAGCCCGTGGCGCGGCTGGGACGCCGGGCCGTGCACCGCCACCGCCTGGCTCCAGACCAGCTCGAACAGCATCCGCAACGACGCCACGATCGTCGGGCTTCGGACGAACAGCGCGCCCTCCATGCCGCTCGGGTCGAGGGGGACCAGCGCCGAATGGCGGTCCGCGATCACCATCTTCATCGGCAGCTCCGGCGCCACGCGCATGGTCCAGCCGGCGGCCACGCTCGCGTCGACGACCTCTTTCGCGCCCTCGAACTCCAGCGCCGCCCGCTCGTACACGTTGCGCAAGGCGACTCCGCGCTCGGTCACCGCCTCCGGCAGCCGCATCACCGTGCTCGCGTCCGGCTTGCGCTTGAAGTGGCGCGTCGTGAACGTCAGGAACTCCTCGCGCGCGGACAGGCAGAGCTCCAGCGACAGCGAGCCGATGCGCCGCGGGTCGGTCAGCACCTCGACGGCCGCGTTGCCGCCCGAACCGTTCGCCGCCCGGTACACCGCCTGCAGCACGTCGAGCTGCTGGCGCGCGGCGACGATCTGCCGCTGCTGCTCCAGCAGCTGCTGCTGCGCGCCGAGAATGGCGTGGTCGACCGCGCGCACCGGCTCCATCGGCGCGATCACCGGGTCGTCGCGGTAGTCGCGGCGCACGAACCCGCGGTCGAACAGCTCCCGCATCTCCGGGCCCTCGGCCCGCGGGTCGTCCAGCGGTAGCGGCCCGGTGCGCACCATCGCGTCGTACAGCGCGCCGGCGCCGGGTGTCAGCAGCCCTTCGAGCATCGGTGTCCCCTTCCGGCAGCGCGGGCGGGTCCGGCCGGATCCGGACATGACCGCTCTGCCGCCTACCCCACGCGCCGGTCGGGGGAAAGGATTAGGCCGCTCGCGAAATCGGGGCCGGACCCGTCGTGGGGGTGGGTCCGGCCCCGTGGCGGGCGCCGGTCACGTCACCAGCGCCGCGACGGGTCGATCACGTGGACGGCCGCTTCCTCCGCCGACGCCGCGCCGCCGTCGATGCCCGCGTCGGACGCGTACAGCTCCTCGTCGCTGTCCGCGCCGAAGCCCTCGTCCGTCGCCACCAGGCGGCCCGCGCGGACGTCGCCGACCTCGTCGTCGATCAGCTCGCCGTCGGAGTCCTCGCTGTCGCCGAGACCGTCGCCCTCCTCGTCCGCGACGTCCGGTTCCTCGCGGGCCAGCCGGCCTTCCCAGCTCTCGCCTTCGGCGGCCTCGCGCGCGGTGGTGCCCCATTCTTCGGTGCCCCGCGGGCGTTCCGGCGGTGAATAACCCTCCGCCAGCTCGTCGCGGTCGTCCAAAGTGTCTTCGGGGTCCAGGATGCCTTCGTCGGCGTGGTCTTCGATGTCGTCGTCCATGCGTTCATCCTCGCGCAACTCCTTGGCCCCGCGCGGCTCGGGTGATATCACCGTGCAGGCCGCCGTACGGGCGGTGTTCCGGTGAAAGGTGATCCCCATGCCGATGAGACGCAGGGTGCTGGCCGCGGGGCTGGCCGGGGTGTTCGGCGCCGCGCTGTCCGGGCGGACGGCCCAGGCCGCGCAACCGGCGACGCCGCCGGTGCGGCTGGACCAGCTGAACCTGGTCAACCTCTCGCACGTCAACGACCCCGCCACGACCAACGTGTTCCCCGGCGACCCGGCCTTCACGCTGGAAACCATCGCCACGATCCCCGACGACGGCTACTACCTCCAGTTCGTTCGCGAAGGCGAGCACACCGGCACGCACTGGGGCGCGCCCGGCCACTTCAACACCGGTCAGCCGCTGGCCGACGACATGGACCCGGCGGATCTATTCCGGCCCGCGGTGAAGATCGACGTGAGAGCGAAGGCCGCGGCGAACCCCGACTATGGCGTCACGATCGACGACCTCAAGGCGTGGGAGAAACGCCACGGCCGCATCCCGGACGAGGCCGTCGTCGTGCTCTGGACCGGCTGGGACGCCAAGTGGGGCACCCCGGCCTACCCGAACACCGACGCCGACGGGGTGCTGCACCAGCCCGGGTTCTCGATCCCGGCGGTCAAGTGGCTGATCGACACGGGACGGCTCGGCCGCCGAGGCGGCACCGGCACCGACACGTTCAGCCCGGACGTCGGCACCGACGAGACGTACACGGTGTCGAAGCTCGTCTACCAGCGGCACCGGATCAGCCTGGAGATCCTGGCGAACCTGAAGGCCCTGCCGACGACCGGGGCGTGGGTGCTGGCGGGCGGCCCGATCAACCGCAAGGGCGCCGGCTCGACGGCGACGATCTTCGGCGTCCTCCCACCCGGCGTGGGCTGAGGAGGTCGTGAGTGAGAAACAGGGTTAGAACACTGTTTCTCACTCACGACCAGCCGCGGCGGGGATCGTCGGCAGGCGCAGCGCCGAAAGCGGCGCGGGGCGGCCGTACAGGTAGCCCTGCGCCGTGGTGCACCCCGCCGCGATGACCAGCGACGCCTGCTCGGCCGTCTCGATCCCCTCCGCGACCACGTCCAGCTCCAGGTCCGCGCACAGCCCGACCAGCGACCGGCACAGCGCCGCGTCCCGCTCGGGCTGGACTCCCGTCGTCAGCGCCCGGTCCAGCTTGATCAGGTCGACCGGCAGCGCGTGCAGGACCGTCAGCGAGCTGTACCCCGCGCCGAAGTCGTCCAGCGCCACCCGCACGCCCAGCTCCTGCAACCGCCGGATCGCCGCCGCGCCCGCCGCCAGGTCCGGCACCGGCACCGTCTCGGTGATCTCGACGACCAGCCGGGACGCCGGCAGCCCGTAGCGTTCCAGCGCCGATCCGACGCTCTGCTCCAGCGCCGCCGCGCCGAGGCGGCTCGCGCACACGTTCACGTGCACCGTCAGGTCCAGCCCGGCCTCGCTGATCTCCCGGCACGCGAGGTCCAGCACCAGCGCGTCCAGTTCGGCGCCGAGGCCGGCGCTTTCGGCCGAGCGGACGAACGTCTCCGGCGACACCACCGTCCCGTCGCGCGTGCTCCAGCGGGCCAGTGCCTCCACCGCCACGGGGACCTCGTCGGCCAGCCGGACGATCGGCTGGAACACCAGGCCGAAGCCTTCCGGGATACCGCCGGAAGCCCGGCGCAGGGCCGACGGGAAGTCCGGCGGGCCGTCCTGCGACGGCCGGTAGACGACGGTCGTGTCCTTGCCCAGCCGCTTGCCCGCGTACATCGACGTGTCCGCGCGGCCCAGCAGCACGTCCGACGTCACCAGCGGCTCCGCCGGGTCCGGCACCACCAGGCCCATGCTCGCGCGGACCGGGACGAGCGTGCCGTGCACCGCGAACGGCCGCCGCAGCACGCCCTGGATCCGGTCGGCGACCGCCTGCGGCGCGTCCAGCTCGCCTTCCAGGAGGATCGCGAACTCGTCGCCGCCCAGGCGCGCGACCGTGTCGCCCGCGCGCACGCAGCTCAGCAGCCGCTGGGCGACGGCGTGCAGCAGGACGTCGCCGCCCGCGTGCCCGAACCGGTCGTTGACCTCCTTGAAGTCGTCCAGGTCGACGAAGATCAGCACGAGGGTGCGATCGGTGGACTCCACGGCCCGGTCCAGCCGGTCGGCGAACAGCGCGCGGTTGGCGAGGCCGGTCAGCGGGTCGTGGTAGGCCTGGTGGGTCAGCTGCTGCTGCCCGTCGTAGACCCGGCGCAGCAGCAACCTGTTGTCCAGCAAGGAAAGCAGCTGCCGGGCGAGCACGAGGAACACCACCAGCACGCCGACGAACACCTCGACGCCGTCCGGCCCGGCGCCCGCCAGCAGCTGCGCCGTGATCAGCAGCGCCACCGCCGTCACCGGGACGTACGGCAGCGCCAGCTGCCACCAGTCGACCCCGCCCGGCGAGCCGGCCTCGTCGCGCCGCCGCTGGCCGGGCGTCACCAGCAGGGCGAAGGCGATGAACAGCGGCCCGAGCACGAACCCGCCGTCCGACCACGGCTTCATGCTTTCCGCGCCGATGCTGACCAGGTAGGCGAACACGCTGTCGGACGCGGCCAACGCGACGATCCCGACCGCGGCCAGCAGCAGGTTCGTGCGGTAGGGCCGGTCCACCCGGTCGAACACGACCAGCAGCACGGCGACGACCACGATCACCAGGTCCGACAACGGGTAGGAGATGGCGACGGCCCAGGTCAGCTTGTCCGGTGCGGTGGCCCGCACCAGCTGCCCGAGCGCCGCGGTCCAGGTGAGGATGAACAGCGAGCCGGTGACGATCAGGCCGTCGAGCACCACCGCGACGCCGAAGTGCGCCGTCCACTGGGCGGGCTGGAAGCGTTCGCGGTCCGGCCGGACCCGCGCCCGCGCCAGGACGAACAGGGCGGCGAGCGCGAACACCGGGAAGCTCAGGTAGCCGACGTCGGCCAGCGACGGCGACGGCAGCCCGCGCCCGTCGATCAGCTGGTAATACGACCAGGCGCACTGGCCGAGCGACCAGCCGGCCATGCCGACCGCGACGAGCTCGCGCCACCAGCGCTGGTGCCCGCGAACGCGGCGCGCGACCAGGACGCCGCAGACGACCGCCGCGACCCCGGCGCTCAGCTGCATGGCGTCGTCGATCCACAAGGCGAAGGTGTCGCCCCAAAACGCGAAGCCGTTGACCACGACCAGGGCCACCGTGAGGAAGACGAGCAGGGCCGCGACTGGGTACCGCCGCACTGTCATGGCACCTCACGTGGGTCACCCACCGGTCGGACCGGCAAACACTACACCGCGCGCACGGCGGTACCGGCTCACCGCACCGGTGGCCGGTACCGCCTCATCAGGCGATGTCGCGGCGGTGCAGCAGCCGGCTCGCGGGGCGGCGGACCTGCTTGGTCAGCTCGGCCCGGATGTCACGCAGCATGATCGGTCCCTCCGGTCAGGGTTCCGGCGATGACGCCGGCCGAGCAGACGGTGAATGGCCGCCCCGAGCTGGTGGCGGAGCGCGGCGGTGTGATCAGGCGGATCCGGGCGGTGCGAAACCCGGAGAAGCTCCGGCCCCGGCAACCGGCTCAGCGGTCACGGGACCCAGGTCGCCGTCGACCGGCAGGCCGGCGCCGGTGACGAAGCGGGCGGCGTCGGAGGCGAGGAACACGACGGCGCCGGCCAGGTCGGTGACCTCGCCGAGGGCGGGCCGCGGGCCCGTCCCGGTGGGTCCCGGCCCGGGGTAGAGGCAGTTGACGCGCACGTCGTAGCCGAGCTTCCCGGCTTCCAAGGCGGCCACGCGGGTCAGCCGGTCGACCGCGGACTTCGTCGCGGAGTAGCCGGCGCCGCCGACGGTCGTGTCGACCGACGCCACGGTGACGACCGCGCCGCCCTTCCCGGCCGGGCCGCCCGGGCGCATCGCGCGGAACGCGTGCTTGACGGCGAGCGCGGTGCCGAGGACGTTGACGTCGAGCATCCGCCGGAGACCGGCCGGGTCGAGGTCGGCGATCAGGCCGGAGATCTCGACGCCGGCGTTGGCGACCACGATGTCCAGGCCGCCGAGTTCGGCGATGGTCTCGCCGACGGCCCGCTCCCAGCTCGCGTCGTCGGTGACGTCGAGCCGGACGAAGACAGCGGCGGCGCCGGTCTGCTTGAGCGCGTCCGCAGTCGCGCGGCCCTGGTCCTCCCGGACGTCGGCGATCACCACCGCGGCCCCGGCTTCGGCCAGCGCCGCGGCCATTTCGGCGCCGAGACCCCCGGCGCCGCCGGTGACCAGCGCCGCGCGCCCGGACAGGTCGTGCCGCCCCATCGACATCTCCTCCTCGAGCCGGTCGGCGCCCAGCATCACCGGGGTCTGGACGGTCGTCAAGAGTCTCTTGGACACTCGTCAAGGAAAAGCTGGTCAAGTGCTCGATATGCTGAACCCGGCAACCACGACGTGACGGACGGTGCAGGTGACAGAGGCCAAGGAGCGGACCCGGGACCGGATCTCGCGCCGCGGGGTGGACAAGTTCGCCGACCGGCGGGCCCAGCTCGCCGAGTCGGCGCTGCGGACGCTGGCCGAGCTCGGTTACGCGCGCACCAGCCTGCGGGAGATCGCGCAGAACTCGGAGTTCTCGCACGGCGTGCTGCACTACTACTTCGCCGACAAGGTCGACTTGCTGACCCACTGCGTGCGGCAGTTCGAGGAAGTGTGCGTCACCCGGTACGACGAGCTCGTCGCCCGCGCGCGGACGGCGGCCGAGCTGGAGCGCGACTTCGCGGCGGCGATGGCCGCGACGCTGCGCGCGGACGCCAAGATGCACCGGCTCTGGTACGACCTGCGCAACCAGAGCCTGTTCGAGGAGTCCTTCCGCGCCGACGTGCTCGAGATCGACCGGCGCCGCGAGGAGATGATCCACCACGTCGTCGCGCGCTACGCCGAGCTGGCCGCCGTGCCGGTCGTCGTGCCGAAGGCCGTCGCGTACGCGGTGCTCGACGGCCTCTTCCAGCAGGCGCTGCTCCGGCACCTGGCCGGCGAGGAGGAAGCCGCGGCCGAGCTCGAACGGGCCGTCCCCTCGGTGCTGACGCGCATCGTGGCGGCCTGACTCCGTCCCGTTCCACTGCCCGCATTCGACTACTTCGACACCCGGTGCGCGAGGGTGGTGCGGCTCTTCGTTATCCGTTGCGGAATCGGTGCGGCCACCAAGAATGCGGCCGCCGGGAAGAGGTTTCCCGTTTCGCGTGACGACAGGTCCGGAAACCGCGGGATAACGATCCGTTTGCCGCCGCATGATCGACTGGACAGCGGCGTCAGGGCTGACGAATATTGATGCCCGTGCGGGAACGGCGAGGGAGGAACGGTGGACCTCAGTGCAGCGGACGTGGTCGGCGAGCTGAAGGTCTTGCGCAAAGGGAGGGGAATTTTCACCACACCGCTCGCGGATCGCGTCGGACCCGCTTTGCGCGCCACATGTGGCATTTTGGAAGATGACGACTCCGTGGAGGTGCGGCGTAAACTCACGGACCGATTGCGCCCGCTCGTCGAGTCGTTGCCGGATGATCTGAAGATCGCGCTGCGGGCCGCGTTCGCATTGGACGAGCGCGCGCGGAAGCCGTTCTACCAGGAACGGGTGCACTGGGCGGCGATCACGCTCGACCGCGACGACCGGACCGTGCGACGGCGGATCGACGAAGGAATCGAGCAGGTCGCGGCAATGGCCGTGGCGGCCGGTCCGCCGGATCTCCGGCCGGGCTATCCGAGCCGGAGTTGGCACACCGAAGAACTGCGCGTCACGCTCGCACTCGACCAGCCGGTGGCCGAGGCGTTCGAATTCCGCCGGGTGGTGGCGGACGCGGACGAAATCGCCGAGCTGGACCTGGCACTGACGCTGACGGCGGCCGGTGAATCCGGCGATTCGGTGCACGAGTCCGATCTCGTCGTCGATGTGTTCCACGGCGGAGTGCTCGCCGGCCGCGCGATGGAGTCGAGTGACCGGATCGGGCTGTCGTTGCGGTTGCCGGGGCCGCTGCGACGCGGTCAACGTCATGACGTCGGACTGCGATTCCGGGCGAACATGCGGGAACCGCATTACATCTGCGTGCCGCGGCACCCGTGCGATCTGTTCGACCTGCACGTCCGGTTCGGCGACCGGGTGCCGGACCGGATCGTGCTGCTGGAGAAGGCGTTCCAGAACGACACGCGCTCACCGCGCGGCGCGGTGCTGGAGACCGACGACGCGGGCGAGGTGCACGTCCGGTTCCGCCATCTCGCGCCCGGCTTCGCGTACGGGATCCGCTGGCAGCCGGTCGGCGCCGGGTGAGCCTCAGTCCCGGGGCCAGACCAGGAGCTCGAGGGCGTGGAGCGCGGACACGAAAGGCTCGGGCAGCCGCACGACCTGCTTGGCGGCGCGGGCCTTGGCGGACAGCCCGGGGCTGATCCCGGGCGCGGTTTCGGCGTCGCGGGCGGCATCGTCGACGAGCCCGGTGGCGCGCCCGAGCGGGCCGCGGCCGCCGAGGGCGAGCGCGAGCCCGAGGTCGAGCTGGGTCTCGAGGGTCTCCGGGTGGGTCCGGCCCAGCATCCGGAGCTGCGGTTCCCGGATGGTCTCGAGCAGCTCGGCCTGACGGTCGAATGCGCGCAGCCGGGCGTGCGCGAGCCCCATGGCGTGGCGGACCCGGTGGTGCAGCCGGTGTTCGTCACCGAGAACGCGGCGGACGGTCCGCTCGGTCTCGGCGAGGGCGGCCAGCGCTTCTCGCGGACGCCCTCGCGCGAGCAGCGCCCGACCGGTGTGGACGGACGCGGTCAGGGTGCGGGGACTCTCGACGCCGTACCGGTGGGCGTAGGTCTTCTCGAGGTCGGCAGCGTCGCGGTGCACGAGGTCGGCGTCGGCTTGGATCAGCTCGGCGTCCGGGCAGTCTTCGATCCCGGCGGCGACGTCCCGGGCTCGCTGATGCTGCCCGTCCTGGAAGAGGTTCCGGGCGTATTCGAGGGTCAGCGCGTCGCTGACGGAGCCGCTGAGCGCGGGTTCGAGAAGGGCGATGGCTTCCCGCGGGCGGCCGCGGAGACGACGGGCTTTCGCGGCCCGGCACCGTTCTTCGCCGGAGGTGGGGCGGTGGGTGGCCCAGAAGGTCCGGTCGGCTTCGGCGTAGTCGCCTTGGCTGTCCAGGGCTTGGGCGGCGATCACGGCGGCTTCGGGCGAGCCGAGGGCTTGCCGGGCGTGACCGAGGGCTTCGGCATCGAACCCACAGGCGAGTTCGACCCGGGCCGCGGCGGTGAAGTCCGCTGAGGTCGCTTCGCCGGTCGAGAGGATGGCGGCGTGGATTTCACCGGCGGTGGCGGGATCGCCGTGGGCCTCGTGAGCGGCCGCGAGGGGGCGTAGGAGGGCGACCCGGTGGGTGGGGCAGCGGTCGGCGAGCGCGCGGGCGTGGTGAAGCAGGAGGTGACGCCGGGCCGCGGTGTCGTGAGCGGACGGCGGGAGGTCTCCGGCTGGCGGCCGGGGTCGGCCGATCCAGACGCCAGCCGACGGGTCTTCGGCCGCGCCCGCGCGACCGGGCGACGCACCGCCGGCTGGTTCGTGGTGCAGGGCGTCTGCCGCCCGGTCTTGAGCCGGTGAGTCTTGAGTCGCGTCCGCGCGGTCGGGTGGGGCGCCGTGGGCTGGTTCGTGCGGCAAGGCGTCTGCCGCCCGGTCCTGCGCCGGCCGACTTTCGCCCGGGTCGGCGCGGCCGGGCGCGGCACTGTCGGTCAGTGCGTCCAGCACCGCCTCCGCCACCCGCTCCGCCGCCGGCTCCCCGAACTCGCCGCCGGCCACCTCCACCGCGAGGCCCTGCAACCGCAGACCCTCGCCCACCGAAGCCGCGAACCCCAGCGACACCAGCTCCTCCACCGCCGCCTCGAACCCGGTGTCGTCCGAAGCCGCCCGCGCCACCGCGAGCGGGATCGGTGCCGGGGCCAGCACCGTGCCCAGCCGCAGCAGCTCGCGTGCCGGGTGGCTCATCCGGACCAGCACCTCCCGGATCGCGTGCGGCGCCGTGTCCGGTGCGGCACCGGCCCGGTGCCTCGCCGTGGCCCGCAGCGTCATCGGATGGCCGTCGCAGCGGGCCACGAAACTCGCGTCCGGCATCCCGAGCAGGCGCAGCCCCTCCTCGAGCGCCAAGCCCGGCACCTCCACCGTCGCCCCCGGCCAGCGGGCGGCTCGGCTCGTCAGCAGCGTGCGGATCCGGTCCGACGGCAGCACCACCCCGTTCAGCACGCCCGGTGGCAGCCCGGCCGGGACGTCGTCGACCAGCAGCAGCACCCGCTCGCCCGCCGCGTCGACGCGGCTCGCGAGCCGCTTGCGCAACCGGGCCAGGGCGAGCCCGGACGTGCCCGCCGCCGTCGCGAGGGCCAGGTGGAACTGGGGGAGGAAGTCGTCCGGGTCGAGGTGGCCGAACGGGCCCGTCCGCCACACCCGGCCGGCCAGGCACGCGTACTGCTCGGCCACCGTCGTCTTACCGATGCCCGCCGGCCCGCGGACCAGCACCGCCCGCCGGGCGACGAGCTCGGCGTGGATGGTCCGCAGCAAAGGGAAACCGGGATTTCCGAAAGCGGCGGCACGCACCCGTTCGACGAGCTCCGGGAGCGATTCATCCGGACGGATCGCCAGCACCTTCTCGGTGCCCAGACCGGGCGGAAGATCGGCGAGCAGAACGCGCGAGGCCGCCAGTTCTGCCGCACCGCGGTCGAAATCGTCGAACGGATTACCCCGGAAAACGCGCAGCCCGCCGGCGCGCAGCGCTTTCTCCACCTCATCGGCCGCCGCGGAACACAGGAACACGTCGAACCGGGCGGCGGCCTCCACAGGGGTCCCGGTGGCGTTCAATGGGTGATCATGGCTTCGGTTCCTGACGGTCGGATCGGGTCACGCGCCAAGGATCGGAACGGAACGCGAATTCGCTACCGGACACCCCGGAACGGCAGGATCTGTCCACTATTTGACCCGCCCGCGGGGGACGACCGCCGGGTAACACCACTGGGCCGTTTCTGATTAACGGACAATATCTGGACAAGAACCACACCCCTGCAACGTTGCTGGTCAGCGCCTCGATTACTCCGGTTGTCGGACCGGGAAATCGTGGGAAGCGTCAGGAGAATCGTCCGAGGACCAGTGTGGTCTTCCGAGGGCGACGGGTTACCCGACAGCGGTCCGGTGGACGATGCGAGGAGGGAACCCGTGGACACCATGATGGCGGAGACGGCGGTCGAAGGCTACGTCGTGCTCGACGAGCTGCCGCGTCCGGACGGCAAGCTGACGAAGGAGCAGCTCGACCCGGTCGTGGCGGCGGCGCGCACCGGCGACCCGGACGCGATCCAGGCGCTGTTGCGGCTGATCAAGCCGACGGTCACGCGCTACTGCCGCGCCCGGATCGGCGGGCGCGACCTGTCGTACCTGTCGGCCGACGACGTCGCGCAGGAAGTCTGCCTGGCCGTGCTGAAGGTGCTGCCCGGCTACCAGGACCGCGGCGGCTCGTTCCTGTACCTGGTGCGCGCCATCGCCGCGAACAAGGTCGCCGACGCGTTCCGCTCGGTGGCGCGCGACCGGTCGAAGCCCGTGTCGGAGCTGCCGGACCGGCCGCTGGGCGGCAACGAGCCGGAGAGCCACGTGCTGGACATGGACCTCGGGGCCCGGCTGGGCCGGCTGATGGCGACGCTGCCGCCGCTGCACCAGGAGATCCTGACCCTGCGGATCGTCGTCGGCCTGTCGGCCAACGAGACGGCGGACGCGCTCGGCATCTCCGCCGGCAACGTCCGCATCACGCAGTACCGCGCGCTGACGAAGCTGCGCGGGATGATCCCCGCCGGCGGTCTCTGAGCGTCACTCCAGCCATTCGGTGATGAAGTGGTCGCTCTCGTGGATGTGCACGGCCTCGTAGACGCCGGGGCCGAGCACCGCGAACTTGTGCGCGGTGCCGGCCGGGACGACCAGCACGTCCCCGGCGCCGCCGTCGCGCTCCTCGGCACCGATGGTGAACCGGGCCCGCCCGCGGATGATGACGAACGTCTCGGCGTACGGGTGCCGGTGCAGGCGCGGCCCGGAGCCGACGACGTCGCTGCTTTCGCGGATGACGGAGATCCCGGACCCGACGTCGCGTCCTTCGAAGTTCTCGCTGTCGCTCACCCCACCAGCGTAGCGCCGGTTCAGCCCACGACGGCCTTCCTCAGCTGGCCGAGGGCCCGGTGCTGGGCGACGCGGACGGCGCCCGCCGTCGAGCCGACCACGTCGGCGGTTTCCTCCGCGGAGAGGCCGACGACCACGCGCAGGACCACGATCTCCCGTTGCTTCTCCGGCAGCACCCGCAGCAGCTGGCCCATGCGCTCGCCCAGTTCGCGCTGCAGCGCGTGGTGCTCGGGGTCCATCGAGGGGTCGGCCTCGTCGGGGATCTCGGCCACCGGTTCGTCGTGCGGTCGCGCGGCGGCCTTGCGGGCGAGGCCGACGTGCTGCCGGGCGATGCCGCACACGAACGCGGGAAGCGACCGTTCCGGTGGCCGCCGGGGAAACGCACGGAGGACCGCGATGCAGACCTCCTGAGCGACGTCGTCGGCCAGCCCCGCGTCGAGCCGCGCGCGGCAGTAGCGCACGACGAGCGGCCGCGCCGCGACCAGCAGCCGCTCCGGAGCTTCCACTGCGGTGGTCATGGAGTTCCCCTCTTCCGCGTCAGGGAGGGGAACTACCCACTTTCCGCCCGGACATCCCCGCCGGCGGCGAACTCCCCGCTATTTCCGGAAAACCGGTGCCGGGAACGTCGATCCCGTGGCCGGGGTGGCACGCTGGGACCATGACCTTCGGGCTGCACCACGTCCAGCTGGCCATCGAACCGGGCAGCGAAGACCGTTGCCGCGCCTTCTACACCGGCGTCCTCGGCCTGACGGAGATCCCGAAGCCGCCCGCGCTCGCCGGGCGCGGCGGGCTCTGGCTGCGGGCCGGCGGCCTCGAACTCCACCTCGGCGTCGAGCCGGGCTTCCGGCCCGCCCGCAAGGCCCACCCGGGCATCCTCGCCGACGACCTCGACGCGCTGGCGGAACGCCTCCACGAGCACGGCGTGGCCGTCGAATGGGACGACGGCTTCCCCGGCCACCGCCGCTTCTATACCCACGACCCGCTCGGCAACCGGCTGGAGTTCCTCACGCCGGCGTGATCGTGCGGTGGTGGCCGAACAGCGCCGGGTCAACCCGGACACTTGTCCGCTTGGTTACGCTGGCGACGTGACCCCGATGCGAGCCGACGCCGAGCAGAACCGTGAGCGGATCCTCGAGGTCGCGCGCGTCGCGCTCAAGGCGTCGAGCGCGGCCTCGCTGCAGTCGATCGCGAAGGCGGCGGGCGTCGGCCAGGGCACGCTCTACCGGCACTTCCCCACGCGTGAGGCGCTGCTGCTGGCCGTCTACCGCCACGACGTCGAGGAGCTGATCGACGTGGCCCCGGCGCTGCTGGCCGAGCATCCGCCGGCCGAAGCGCTGCGACAGTGGTTCGAGCGGCTCGCGGCGTACGGCCGGATCAAGCACGGCGTCGGCGAAGCGGTCGAAGCCGCGACGCGCGCCGATCTCTCGGGGGAGTACTACGCGCCGACGTGCGCGGCGATCACGCTCCTGCTGGACGCGGGGAAGCGGGCCGGGACACTGCGGCCGGACGTCGACGCCGAAGATATCCTGCAGCTCGTGGGTTTCCTCTGGCGCACCGATTTCGGGGCCGACCGGGAAGCGCGCACGGCGCATTTGCTGACGCTGATCCTGGACGGCCTGAAACCGCAGTGATGAGACGACCGACTCATTTCACGGTGAATGAGCCGGTCGTGCCGAATCAGAGGTCCTGCTGCCGGAACGCGTCCAGCACGCGACGCTCCCTTTTGGTCGGCCGGCCGGCGCCGCGGTCGCGCCGGGCGACCGGGATCGCGGTCTCGGGGGGCGGCTTCGGCGTCCGGTCCACGAAGCACGTCGCCGCGTCCGCCGCACCTACGCGTTTCTGGATCACCCGTACCACATCGAGGATCCTGGTCGTCCCGGCGATGCGCAGGCGGACTTCGTCGCCCGGCACGACGGTCGTCGCGGGCTTCGCCGGCTTGTCGTTGACGCGCACGTGACCGCCCCGGCACGCCGCCGCGGCGTCCGGGCGGGTCTTGGTCAGCCGGACCGCCCAAAGCCAGCGGTCCACTCGGGTCGACTCCACAGTCGTCCATCATGGCCCATTCAGCGGAATCCTCGCGCAACCCCGGGAGGTTACTCGCGGGTATATGTCGACTTGTCTGCACCACTGAGTTATAACCTGTTCTAATATACCTCAACGGTGAGGACCATCACATGCGTGACGAACCCGTGTGGAGAACAGCATCTGGGGCAGTTTCCCGTCGTCTTTTCATCGCTGGAACTGGTTCTATCTTGGCGGCCGCGGCCGTGGGGAGCCAGGCCGCCGCCAGAGCCGCGTCCGCCACGATCGCCGACGCGGCGCGCGTGCCCGCCCTCGTGATCGGCTCGGGCTACGGCGGCCAGGTCACCGCGCTGCGGCTCGCCGAAGCCGGCATCGACGTGCAGATGATCGAAATGGGCATGGCCTGGGACACGCCCGGCTCCGACGGCAAGATCTTCGCCAACACGACCACCCCGGACCAGCGCTCGTTCTGGTTGCGCACCAGGACGAAGCAGCCGCTGTCCAACTTCCTCAGGTTCCCGATCGACAAGGACATCCCCAAGTACACGGGCATCCTCGACGCCGAGGAGTTCAGCGGGATCACCGTGTACCAGGGTCGCGGCGTCGGCGGCGGCTCGCTCGTCAACGGCGGCATGGCCGTCACGCCGAAGCGGGAGAACTTCGGCGCGATCCTCCCGACCGTCAACGCCGACGAGATGTACGGCACCTACTACCCGCGCGCCAACTCCGGGCTCGGCGTCGGCCTGATCGACCCGGCGTGGTTCGACTCCGCCGAGTGCTACCAGTACGCGCGCGTCGGCCGGAAGCAGGCGCAGCGGTCCGGGTTCCCGTTCGTGTTCGTACCGGACGTGTACGACTGGAACTACATGAAGCAGGAACAGGCCAACACCGTGCCGCGCTCGGCGCTGGCCGGGGAAATCCTGTACGGCAACAACTACGGCAAGAAGTCCCTGCAGAAGACCTACCTCCCGCGGATCAAGGCGACTGGCCGCGTCACCATCTCGCCGCTGCACCGCGTGACGTCCGTGACGCCCGCGTCCGGCGGCGGCTACACGGTCGTCATGGACCAGCTGAACACCACCGGCGGGGTGACGGCGACGAAGTCCGTCACGGCGGACAAGGTGTTCTTCGCCGCGGGCAGCGTCGGCACGAGCAAGCTGCTGGTGAAGCTGAAGTCCACCGGCGCGCTGCCGAACCTGAACGGCGAGGTCGGGAAGGGCTGGGGCGACAACGGGAACGTGATGGTCGGGCGGGCCAACCAGATCTGGGACCCGACCGGCAGCCTCCAGTCGTCGATCCCCTGCGGCGGCATCGACAACTGGGCCGCGGGCGGCGCGTTCGCCGAAGTGGCGCCGCTGCCGACCGGGATCGAGACGTGGGCGTCGTTCTACCTGTCGATCACGAAGAACCCGAACCGCGCGCAGTTCACCTACAACCCGGCGACGCAGAACGTCGACCTCAACTGGCAGACGGCGTGGAAGCAGCCGGGGATCGACATGGCGAAGTCCATCTTCGACAAGATCAACGCGAAGGAGGGGACGATCTACCGCACGGATCTCTTCGGTGTGTACAAGATCTGGGGCGACCACCTGACGTACCACCCGCTCGGCGGCGCGGTGCTCGGCAAGGCGACCGACAACTACGGCCGGCTGGCCGGGTACCAGGGCCTGTACGCGATCGACGGGTCCCTGATCCCGGGCAACACGAGCGTCAACCCGTTCGTCACCATCACGGCGCTGGCCGAACGGAACATCGAAAAGATCATCGCGACGGACTTCTGACCCGCGGGTCGTGAGGGGCGGGTGCCGCCCCTCACGACCGGTGGGACGGCAGGACGCAGACGGTGTCGATGCCCAGGACGTGGTTGAGGCGGCCGAAAGCGAGCCACGCGCCGAGGCTCATGCTCAGCTCGACGATCTCCTGCTGCGTGTAGTGCTCGGCCATCCGCTTCCAGAAGTCGTCGTCCAGGTTGTGGTGGTCCAGCGTGTACCGCTCGGCGTACTCGGCCGCCAGCCGCGTGCGCTCGTCGAAAAGCTCGGTCGTGCGCCACTCCGTCACCGCGTCCGCGAACTCTGGCTCGACCTTCACGCCGTCGCGCTCGGTGCGCCAGTCGAGGCAGAAGATGCACCCGTTGATCTGGGCGATCCGCAGCCGCGCGGCTTCGAACTCCCGCAGCCCGAGCGTCGTGTGCGCGTAGACCGCCAGCGAGAACTGCGAAGCGGCGATCCCGATGCCGGGCACCATCTCGCCCCACACGTACCCGATCGGGTCCTTGCCCTCGGGGATGTCGATGTTCACGAGCGCCTCCTTCCGAGTTTGCCGGCTGCCGGGCGCAGCGGGACGTCGAGTGCGTCGTACAGGCCGGGTTCCGCTTCGGCCAGCCAGTCGATCGCGCCGACGAGCCGGCCGACGGCGGTCGCGTTGCCGCCCGCCGAACGGTTTTCGCCCTCGTCGGAAGCTTCGACGCTGACCTCGATGCGCGGCCGGCCTTCGATGATCACGCGGTGGGCGCCGTCGCCGCTGGGCGGCGTGGGCCAGTCCGGCGCGCACGACGGGTGGATGCGGGTGACGTGCTCGATGACGATCCGCGCTTCGCCGTCGACGATGCCCTGGACCTCGAACCGCACCGCGCCCTGGGTGCCCTTCTCGAACTCGCCCATGGTCCGCGTGGAGACGGTTTCCTCGAGGGGACGCCGTTGCAGCGTCTCGCGCAGCTCGTCGACCTCGACGCCGAGGCCGCGCGCGATCAGCCGGACCTGCCCGCCCCAGACCATCGACGGCACGCCGGTCATCAGCATCGGCGGGTCGTAGTCCATCGGCTGGCCCATGCCGACCAGGTACCGGACGGAATCAGGCTGTTCGTAGGTCGAGTAGTCGAAGATCTCCTGGCAGCGGATGACGTCGACGTCGGTGCCGAGCCCGCTGATCAGCAGCGGCAGGACGTCGTTGCCCCAGCCGGGGTCGACGCCGGAGACGAACAGCGAGCCGCCGCCCTCCTTGATCGCGGCCAGCACGGGGTCCCGCAGTTCCGGGGGCGCGTTGCGCTGGTCGTAGAGCGGGTAGAGGGCCGGTGTGACGACGACCGCGCCCGTCCCGACCGCGCGGACGATGTCGGCGAGCGCGTCGTCGAACCGGACGTCTCCCGACGCGGCGTAGACGACGGCGCGCGGATTCGCGGCGAGCACGGCGTCGATGTCGTCGGTCGCGGCGACCCCGAGTTCGCCGACTCCCGCCAGCGCGCCGGCGTCCTTGCCGACCTTCGCCGGGTCGTGGACGAGCACCGCGGTCAGTTCCAACGCCGGGTGAGCGTCGACGGCCCGGATCGCTGCCCGGCCGACGTTGCCCGTACCCCACACCACTGTGGCGATCATTTCGCCGAGTTTTCGCCGGTTCGCCCGGGTCCGGGAAGGGATTCGTTCCGGCCAGCGGACCACGAGAAGCCGGGTAGGCTGCAGTGCGTCCGAACGTCGTATCGGAGGGCGCGCCATGACGATCGACCCGAAGCCCCGCAGCCGCACGGTCACCGACGGGATCGAGGCCGCGCCCGCGCGCGGCATGCTCCGCGCCGTCGGGATGGGCGACGGCGACTGGCGCAAGCCGATCATCGGCGTCGCCAGCTCGTGGAACGAGATCACGCCGTGCAACCTGTCCCTCGACCGGCTGGCGCAGGCGTCGAAGGAAGGCGTGCACGCGGCCGGTGGCTACCCACTGCAGTTCGGCACGATCTCCGTGTCCGACGGCATCTCGATGGGCCACGACGGGATGCACTTCTCGCTCGTGTCGCGGGAGGTCATCGCCGACTCGGTCGAGACCGTGATGCAGGCCGAACGCCTCGACGGCTCGGTGCTGCTGGCCGGCTGCGACAAGTCCCTGCCGGGCATGCTGATGGCGGCCGCGCGCCTAGACCTGGCGTCGGTGTTCCTCTACGCGGGCACGATCGCCCCCGGCTGGGTGAAGCTGACCGACGGCACCGAGAAGGACGTCACGCTCATCGACGCCTTCGAGGCGGTCGGCGCGTGCCGGGCGGGCCGGCTCGGGACCGCCGACCTGGACCGCATCGAACGCGCCATCTGCCCCGGTGAGGGCGCTTGCGGCGGCATGTACACCGCGAACACGATGGCGTCGGCGGCCGAGGCGATGGGGATGAGCATGCCGGGGTCGGCCGCGCCGCCGTCCGCGGACCGCCGTCGCGACCACTACGCGCACCTTTCGGGGGAAGCCGTCGTCGGGCTGCTCGAGAAGGGCATCACCGCCCGGGACATCCTGACGCGGGAAGCGTTCGAGAACGCCATCACGGTGATCATGGCGCTCGGCGGCTCGACGAACGCCGTGCTGCACCTGCTGGCCATCGCGCACGAGGCGAAGGTTTCGCTGACCCTCGACGACTTCAACCGGGTCGGCGACCGCGTCCCGCACCTGGGCGACCTGAAGCCGTTCGGCAAGTACGTCATGAACGACATCGACCGCCACGGCGGCATCCCGGTGCTGATGAAGGCGCTGCTGGACGAGGGCCTGCTCCACGGCGACGCGCTGACGGTCACCGGCCGCACGGTCGCGGAGAACCTCGCCGAGCTGGACCCCGACCCGATCGACGGCGAGGTCCTGCGCCGGCTGGACAACCCGCTGCACCCGACCGGCGGCATCACCATCCTGCGCGGCTCGCTGGCGCCGGAGGGAGCGGTCGTGAAGTCCGCGGGCTTCGACACGGCCAACTTCGAGGGCCCGGCGCGCGTGTTCGAGCGCGAGCAGGAGGCGATGGCGGCGCTGAACGAAGGCCGGATCTCGGCGGGCGACGTCGTCGTCATCCGCTACGAGGGCCCCAAGGGCGGGCCGGGGATGCGCGAGATGCTCGCGATCACCGCGGCGATCAAGGGCGCCGGACTGGGCCGCGACGTGCTGTTGCTGACCGACGGCCGGTTTTCCGGCGGCACCACGGGCCTCTGCATCGGCCACGTGGCGCCGGAGGCGGTCGACGGAGGCCCGATCGCGTTCGTCCGCGACGGCGACCGGATCGCCGTCGACATCAAGGGCCGCAGCATGGACCTCCTGGTGGACGCGGCCGAGCTGGCGCGGCGCCGCGAGGGCTGGGAGCCGCTGCCGAACAAGTTCCCGGAAGGCGTGCTGGGCAAGTACGCGAAGCTGGTCCGGTCGTCGTCCTACGGCGCCGTGACGAGCTGAGTGCGCGGGTTCGCCGCTGTCGCGCGCTCCATGGCTTCGTCATGAGCTGAACGCGCCGCTCGGCTTTCCGCGCCGGGACCGCGTTGTCGACCCGAGCGGGCGCGAGCCTGCCCTGCGGGCCGGTGCCGCGTAGCTTCCTAACTTGCGTGACGACCAACAAGTATGTGGCAGTGGTGGCATGACCGTCGTCCTCGTGAACGGAAACCCCGAGACCGCCGCGGTCTGGGACCCGCTGTGCGCCGAACTGGACCGCGCCGACGTGCTGCGGCTGTCCCCGCCCGGTTTCGGCGCGCCGGTGCCGGACGGGTTCGCCTGCACGGTGACCGGCTACCGCGACTGGCTCGTCGCGGAGCTCGAAGCGCTCGGCGAGCCCGTCGACCTCGTCGGGCACGACATCGGCGGCAGCACCGTCGTTTCGGTCGCGATGATCCGGCCCGACCTGCTGCGCACTTGGGTCAGCGACTCACTGGGCGTCTTCGACCCGGACTACGTCTGGCACGACCTGGCCCGGCAGTGGCAGACGCCCGGCGACGGCGAGCGATCGGTCGCGGACCTGCTCGGCGGGACGCTCGCCGGCCGCACCGCGCGGATGGTCGGCCGCGGTATCGCCGAGCCGGTCGCGGCCCGGCTGGCCGCCGGGCAAGGCCCCGAGATGGGCCGCGCGATCCTCACGTTCTACCGCTCCGCCGCCCAGCCGGTGATGGCCGAGCTGGGGCGCGCCCTGCCGGCCGCCGCGGCGCGTCCCGGACTTGCCGTGCTCGGGACGGACGACCACTTCGTCGGCTCCGAAGCGCTGCGTCGCCGATCGGCCGAGCGGGCCGGGGCCCGGGTCCTGACCCTGAACGGGCTCGGGCACTGGTGGATGGTGCAGGATCCCGGCCGCGCCGCCCGCGCGCTCACCGAGTTCTGGACGTCATGAGAGCGCGCTTGTCCACCTTGCCGACCTCGGTGAGGGGCAGCGCGTCGGCGAAGTCCACGCTCGCCGGGACGTAGTGCTCTTGGTCGAAGGCTTCCCGCGCGTGCGCCTTCAGGGCGTCTTCGGTGACTTCGCTCGAGGTGACGACGACGGCGTGCAGCACTTGGCCGTCCTCCGTGGTGAGGCCGAAAACGGCCGCGCTCCGGACCGCCGGGTGGGCCTCGAGCGCGTGCTCGACGACGGTCGAGGGCACCTTCGTCCCGTGCTCGCCGACCACGACGACGTCGTCGGCCCGGTCGAGGAGGTAGAGGTAGCCGTCGTCGTCGAAGCGGCCGAGGTCGCCGGTGCGCAGCCAGCCGGCGCCGACCGGCGGGCCACCGAGGTAACCGTCCATCATGGACAGTCCGCGGACCTCGACTTCGCCGTCTTCGGTGATCCGCGCTTCCATGCCCGGCACGATCCGGCCGACCGAGCCCAGCCGCTCCGGGTGATCGATCAGCTCGGCCGCGGAGATGCCGGCGATCATCGGGGCCTCGGTGAGGCCGTAGCCCTGGCCGACGACCGGGCCGAAGACGTCGAGGGCCTGGGCGAGCCGGTGCGGCGGCAGCGGCGCGGCGCCGAGGGAGAGCGAGCGGACGCTGCCGAGGTCGGTGCTTTCCCGCGCCGGGTGGTCGAGGACGGCGGCCAGGCGCGGCGGCGTCAGGGAAAGCGTGTCGATGCGGTGTTCCTGGATTGCGGCGAGGACCGCACCGGCGTCGAAGCCGTCCTGGAGCACCACGGTGTCGCGGCGCAGGAGGGCGCCGAGGACGGCGGCGTTGCCGGTCATGTGCGTCATCGGCGCGACGAGCAGCATGCGGCCGGGGCCGGCCGGGTCCGGCGTGAAGATGCAGGCCATGCCGTCGTAGATGCCGCTGTGGCGGATGAGCTTCGGGGCGCCGGTGGTGCCGCCGGTGGGGAAGAGGAGGTGGACGGTCTCGGGCGGGTCCAGCGGCACGGGTTCGCCGTCGAGGTCGTCGAGGGTGCGGACGTCGCCGCCGGGCCAGTCGTCCGGACGGTCGGTGACGATGGTGGCGCCCTCGGCCGCGGCGAGCCGGTCCCGCCTCGGCGCGGAGGCCGGGACCATGAGGACGGTCGCGCCGCGCAGAAGCCCGGCGAGCTGGACGAGCAGTGTCTCGGGCCGGTTGCGCAGGTCGACGGCGACGGTCTTTGCGTGCCCGAGCTTGTCGTGCCCCGGCTTTTCCTGTCCGAGGCCGCCGTGCAGCCGGCGCAGCCGGGCGCGGGCCTGGTGGTAGGTCGTGACGCCGTTCTCGTGGTGGAACAGGGGGCGGTCACCGCCGTCGTCGAGCGCGGCGAGCGCTTTCGTCAGGAAGAAGCTCACCCGGCGACGGTACTCAGGGAGCTGGTCCGGCCGTCGCCGTCGCCGGACTTCGCCTGCGGCGGGCGGGCCTCAGTCCTGATAGGAGAGCTTCGCGAGTTCCTCGTCGAAGTCGAACCAGTCCGTCTCGCTGCCGGCCGGGATGACCTCGTAGGTCCGGTCGAGGAAGGCGGCGATTTCCTTGGCGGGCGCCTCGAGCACGGCGGCGCCGTCGGGGGAGTTGAGTTCGACGACGACCAGCGCGGGGTCGCCGGCGGGCCCGACGCGCACGTCACCGTCGCCGCAGCGGGCGAGCAGGCCGTCGGCGAGCAGATCGCGCCCGAAGAGCCACCGGACGGCGCTCGGGCCGGCGTGCAGCACCACGGCGACCGCGTAGGGATCGCGGGTGTCGTACTCCAGCTCGGCCGGCACCGGCCGCGGCGCCGCCCCGAAGGTGCGCAGGGCGAAGTCGAAGCTGGCACTGGTCACGCTGTGCGGGTCGGCCATGGGGACCGCCTTTGCTACTCGTCGGTTAACTTCATCTTGTTCCAGGGATAACCCATAGTGAGTTCAACGCCCAGCGTTCCGAAAAACTTTCACACTCTGGGGTGATCAAGAAGTGTCGGAGGTCACCGTCGGCGTGGCCGAACGGGCAGGTTCTCACGGAGGGTGAGACGTCGTTCCCCAAGTCGGTCAATAAGTGAAGTCACTCCACTTCTGGCATTGCTCCACCTCTGGCGTCGCTTCACCTTTGGTGCCGATGCTCCTCGCGACCGGCGCAAACTGAACCCACTGCATTACTGAAGTGACTCAACTTTCGGAGTCGATACGCGACTGGAGTCACTCCGACACTTGAGCCGCTGCGCGCTCTGAGCGCCCGGAGCGCCAGTGGCACCCGCCGACTGGCCGCTTGCCCCCGCGACTCAGAACTCGACGCCAGGCTTTCGAAGCCGTCCGGCTCGCGGATGGGTCGAGACGCCGGAGTTGCACCGTCCGGGTGGGAAGCGCCACTCCACACCAGTCCGCGACGCCGTCCAGCCGCGAACGCCCCCTGGAAGCAAGGGTGAGGTGGAGGGTGCCGGGCATGGGTGAGCGTGGACGGCTACGGCTGCATCCGGACGAGGCACCGGCGCCGGGGGCGAGCGCCGAGGAGCTCCTGGGGCGCGTCGCGGCCGGGGACGAACCCGCCTTCGCGGCGCTGTACGACCTCATCGCCGGACCCGTGCTCGGGCTGGTGACGCGCGTCCTGCGCAACCACGCCCAGGCCGAGGAAGTGGCGCAGGAGGTGCTGGTGGAGGTGTGGCGCAAGGCCACGAGGTACGTCCCGGAGCGCGGCAGCGCGCTGTCGTGGGTGCTGACGATCGCCCACCGCCGGGCCGTGGACCGCGTGCGCTCGCACCAGGCCGTGCTCGACCGCGAGGAGCGAGCGGGCCGGATGGACGTCCGGCGGCCGTTCGACGAGGTCACCGAGTCCACTTTGGCCACTCTCGACCAGCAGCGCGTGCGGCAGTGCCTCGCCGAGCTCACCGATCTCCAGCGCGAGTCCATCGTGCTGGCCTACTACAACGGCTACACCTATCCCGAGGTCGCCGAGGTGCTGAAGGTGGCGCCCGGGACCGTGAAAACCCGCATCCGGGACGGTCTGATCCGGCTGCGTGACTGCCTGGGGGTGGATCGATGACCGCCGAGCTGCACACGCTGACCGGGGCCTACGCGCTGGATGCCGTGTCCGATGTGGAGCGTGCCGGGTTCGAACGGCACCTCGGGGAGTGCGCCGCGTGCCGCCAGGAGGTGGCCGAGCTGCGGGCGACCGGTGCCCGGCTGGGCGCGGCCGAGACCGTGGGGCCGCCGCCCGAGCTGCGAGCGAGGGTGCTCGCCGGCGTCGCCCGCACGCGTCAGCTGCCGCCGAGAGTTCCGGCGCAGCGTGGGGAAAAACCTCGCCGTGGCAAGGCCTTCGGGCTGCGCGTCGCCCTGTTCGGGGCGGCCGCGGCCGCCGTCGTCGCGGTCGGGGTCGGCGTCGTGACGACGTCCGCGCCGCCGGCTCCGGTCGACTCGGTGCTGTCCGCGCCGGACGCGACCGCGATCCAGGGCGTCGGCGAGGGGCACGCGACCCTGGTCGTCTCACGCAGCCGCAACCAGGCGGTGCTGCTCGCCTCGGACCTCCCCACGCTCGACGCGGGCCACGTGTACCAGGTGTGGATGATCCGGTCCGGTGAAGCGCAGTCGGCCGGCGTCCTGCAACCGCGGATGCTGATGTCCGACATCCCGCCCGGTACCGACCGGATCGGCATCACCGTCGAGCCCGCCGGCGGGTCCGCGAGCCCGACGACGCCGGCGGTCAGCCGGATCTCCCTGACCTAGCGATCCGACGAGACTGCCGCGAGGACCAAGATTTTCCGGTGCGGTGGGCAATTGCCGGCGGAATCAATTCACCGAACGGTGACCTGAATCACTCGATCGAGTGCCAATCCGGTTCCACTACAGCCCCGAATCATCCGCAAGAAGAAGTTCACAGCCGCTTTCTTTGGAGTGATTTTCGTGACCAAGCTTCGTGTCGCCGGTATCGGTTTCGCCGCCGTGGCCGCCCTTTCGCTGACCGCGTGCAGCGGCAGCGACACCGCTTCTTCGGGCAGCTCCAGCGCCCCCGCCCCGACTTCGTCGATGGCCGCCCCGTCGTCTTCGGCCGACTCGGCCGCCTCGACCGGCGTGACCACCAACGCCGACGTGTTCGGCCCGGCCTGTTCGCAGCTGCCGCAGGGCTCCGCGCCGGGTTCGCTGGACTCGATGGGCCC
>NZ_JBEXVF010000055.1:0-64471 GCF_040629235.1 Amycolatopsis sp. NPDC005961
CGCGCTGGACGGTGGTCTCCTCGATCTCGCGGTCGGCGCCGTCGACCTGCACGACGCTGCGGATCAGCCGGACCGAAGCCGGGCTTCGACACCGCCGAGTCGTCGCTGACCTGCGCCGACGTATGGATGAGGAAGCCGGGGACGGCGGTGGCCGGCGCCGCGGCGGTGACCACCGCTCTGGCCTGCTCCTGGCCGGTCGCCGCCGGGACGGTCGCCCCGCTCACGGCGACGGCGAGCACCGCCGCCACCACGAGGGTCCGGGATCTTCTCTGCCGATAGCTCACTAGCGCGCCTCCTAGGCACCGCGGCGGCGTGGGGGTCGAGCGGACCATCGTTAGGGAACTTTCCTAACAATTGCGGACGATCGTAGCGGTCCGGTCATCGGGAGAACAGGGGCGTTTCGGTCGGATCCGGGCCGCCGGCCACACCGCCGCGGTGTGCACGGCCAGCAGGAGCGGCAGTGAGCCGTCCTCCCGGATCCGCCGGGGAAGTGCCTCGCTCAGCGGGACACCGATCAGCTCCGCGGGGCTTGCTACGCCGTGATTCCGAGATCGGCTTTGAAGAGTGCGACCACCTCGAGCCGCTGCCGGTCGACGGCGGTCACGGCGGTCCCCTCGACACCCTCGCCGGACGCGATCTTCGAGTGCGTCTCGATCACCGTGGTCGCGAGGTCCCGGGCGGGCCCGGCCACCTCCCGGCCCGCCAGCACTTCGATCTCGGCCGTGGCGGCGTGCAACCGTGCGTCCTCGGTGCGGCTGCGCTCTCCGGCCATCGCCTGGCCGTAGCTCGCGCTGATCGAGCGCAGGTATTCGGCGTAGGCGGCTTGCTTCAGCTTGCCGAGCGCGTCGTCCCGCTGCCACCGGCGGGCGCGCGATGCCTGCAGCAGCTGGAGGAAACCGCCGACGAGCACGCCGAGCAGTGCCCCGGCCACGCCGACGAGCGCGGTGCCCATCAGGCTTCCGCGTCGAGGTAGACCCACTGGCCGTCATCACGGCGGAAGCGGCTGTTCTCCTCCAGGATCCCGTCCCTGCCGTGGTGGCGGTAGTGCGCCCGGAACTCGACCGTCCCTTCGGCGTGCAGCAGGCCGCCGCCCGTGCGGGCGAGGATCTCCAGCCGCGTCCACTCCTGGCCGGGGTCGAGGCTCAGCCGGCGCGGGCGGGTGTCCGGGTGCCAGGTGCGCAGCAGGTAAGCCGTGTCCCCGACGGCGAACGCGCTGTACCGCGAACGCATCAGCAGCTCGGCCGTCGGCGCCGCGAGGCCGCCGTCGTGGAACCGGCCGCAGCAGGCGGGGTAGGACTCGGCGAGGCCGCACGGGCACGAGGCGGGAGGCATCGGGGAATTCTGCCACGGCGGCCGGGGCGATCCCGGTGAAGATCGCTGTGTGTGGTTCGTGCGTGTTTTCCGGCGGCCGTTCAGGTGCTTTCGACCTCGAGGAGTCTTCGCGATTCGACTGTGTGTTCCCCCGCGCGAGTGATCAGCACCTTGTTGCCTTCGAGGTGTAGGAGGGCTTTGTCGTCCATTGCCCGTACGGTCCGGCGCAGGTTCTTCTGCATCGAGTCCGCTACCCAGGTCGCGAGTTCGCTCAGCGTCGTGGGTGTCGCGCCCCGGTGATAAAGGAGAACGAGCACCGTGTCGCTCGCGCGGAGGTCGGCTCGCAGGATCTTGGGGCGGTCGCCGAACATTTGCACGACCGGGTACTTGCGCGTGACCAGTTCTGTGACGAGCCGTTGGGCTGTGTCGGCATCGACACGTTTGCTCAACCTGACGAACTCGGCGATCACCCAGTCGAGGACGGCGGTGACCAGGGTGGCGTCCTGGAGGTTCGGATCGATCCCGTCGGCAAGATGGGCGATGTCCCGGCTGTTGCGGATGTCGTACACGACGCGTAGCGCTCGAGGTAAGTAGATGCGTACCGCCTTGGGGAAATCGGCGGCGCTCAGGGATTCCAGCGCCCTCGCGGTTTTCTCGGTGTTCAGCTGCTCGCCGATGGGCGTATGCCGACCTCTCGTCATCTGTTCGAGAATCCGGTATGCGGCCTCGCAGAACCTGCCGCCTTCGACAGCGCTGAGGCGATGTCCGCCGAGGAGGTAATTGTGCTTGGCATCTGCGTATGCGTCGAGCAATTCTGTCGCCAGGGTGTGATCGTAGGACGATTCGAGTACGTCTCGGGCGGTGATCACTTGTCACCCTTTTCGTCCGGCGAACTCTTCTTGCTGCCGCCGGACCGCTTCTGCCGGTACGGGTGCTCCTGCAAGGCCGCCTTTACCGCCTCACGGTCCGGTAGGGCCTCGACGACCGCCTCGCCGCGAGTGGTCATCTGCTTCGCTCCTTGTCCTGCCGAGACCACGTAGCCGCTCTGCCGGTCCGCGTTGTCCAAGTCCCTCGGCAGGTTGCCGAACCTCTGCCCGGCCGCCTCGAGGTTGAGAGCGGAGATGTCCGAGGACTTGAAGTGTGGGGTGTCCCGGTGATGGGCGAGGTAGTAGGCGAGGCAGGCGATCCGCTCCACCTGGGAGCCGGGCTTCTTCCGGCTCATGAAGTCGCGAGCGCTGACCGTTGTTCCGCCCGCGCCCGAGGGTGCGTCGGACCGCGGGTTCTCCTGCGGCTGATTCGAGTTCGAACCGGTCGGCGCGAGGTCGGTCAGCCCCAGCGCCTCGATCAGCCACGAGAGCGCGCGCCGGCGGGCTTCCTCCGCGAGCGGACTGAGCGCTTCGAAGGAGGTCTGCATGGCTTTGAGTTCGGCGAGCCCGTTCTCGGCGGAATCAGCTGTTTTCGTTTCCTCGGGCTCGAAATCCGTGTGCACGACGTTGCTCGGCGCTCCGTCTGCGAAGTCGTGTTCGGAGTCTTCCGGAGTCGTCGGTGTCTCGTCGTCCATGGTGATCCTTTCCGGATGATTCGGCGGAGTGCTCCAAAGCTAGCGCCGAGTTGGCGCTTCTCTGTCGCAGTTGTGTCGCACGGCGTTCGGCGTGCCCGGGTGGGAGCGGCATAGCCGCAGGTCGCGATTCCTCCGCGTCACCCGGAAGCGCAGTTTTCCCGCGCTCCGATGTCACTACAATCGTCGCCGTGCAGCTTGGAGGTACCAGTTGTGGCTCAGTCTGACCCCAACGTCCATGCAACGGGCACTCTTCTAAGTCGGCTTCTTGCCGAATCTCCGCCCTATCGGGCGAAGTGGCGGGCCTTGACCTCGCGAGTCACGGGGAAGCTAAATCAGTCCGCGATCGCGAAGGTGATCGAACACTACTTGTGGGAGCAAGACCCGACAGGGGCTGAACGTACGGCGCGCATGCTCAAGGACCGGGTGGGCCGAGCCTTGACCGGACAGACTCTCTCGTTCCAGACGCTGACCTGGTTCCTCGAAGCGTTCGAAATGACGGACACGGACCGGACGCACCTTTGCGAGGTCTACGAAGGCCGGCACACCCCGACCAGTGAAATCGCCCATACGTTACGAAGCAGGCGGGAGATGATCCGCGGGCAGCGGCATCGCACGATCAACCTGGTCGAGCGGTATGACGTCACCGACGGGCGCCTGAACGTGCGTCGCGTGGCGCACACGATCCGGGCGATCGAGGACGGCGTGGATATCTACCTCTTCAACCACGAACCGGAGGCCTCTCGGATCGAGGTCGCTTTCGGTGGGCAGCTCGGGCAGAGCCATGAGTACGGTCGCGGCCTGCGGAGCGTCGAGATCGAACTCGACCGGCCGCTGCAGAAAGACGAGACAGCGGCACTTGAGTACTGCGCTGTCTTCGACCGGCGTTCCGCAGGTCTGACGGAAGTGCGAAGAGCGGCGTTCGCCAGAGCCGAGAACGTCGACATGGCTGTCGTGTTCACCGGCAGAGTCCCACACCGAGTTTGGTGGTGCGTGTGGGCGGACCACCTCGACGGCTCACCGGTCGACGAGCAATCGATCGAGCTCGTCAACTCCGCGACGAGGAGGTTCGTCCGGTCGATGGAGAACACGGTCGTGGGCTTCCGGTGGGAATGGTGACGACGACCCGCCCGGCAGCGGCGGTCACCCAGTCCGCTGAGGACTATTCGGCGTTGACCGGCTTCCCGGTCTCCCGCGCTTCCTGGGCTCCCCGCACCGCGAGCCGGTCGGCGCGCTCGTTCTCCGGGTGTCCCGCGTGGCCCTTGACCCACAGCCATTCGACCTCGTGGAGACCCGCCGCCGCGTCCAGGCGCTGCCACAGGTCCGCGTTCTTCACCGGCTGGCGCGCCGCCGTCTGCCAGCCGTTGCTCTTCCAGCGGGGCAGCCACTGCATGATCCCGTTGCGCACGTACGTGCTGTCCGTGAACACGCGGACCTGCGACGGCCGGGTCAGGCTCTCCAGCGCCCGGATCGGCGCCGTCAGCTCCATCCGGTTGTTCGTCGTCGGCGTGGCTTCGCCGCCGTAGAGCTCACGCTCGTGCCGCCCGTAGCGGAGGACCGCGCCCCAGCCGCCCGGTCCCGGGTTCCCGCTGCACGCGCCGTCGGTGAAGATCTCCACGTCCACGCGGTGACCCTATCGGTCCCGGCCCTCGCCCCGGCCCGCCACGCCGGGTTAACGTGGAGATCCGGAGGGGAGCCATGAGCGGGCACGACGACACGGCCGAGGGAGCGCTCCTGGCCTATCTCGCCGACGTCGATCGCGACTACCTGCTCGCCAGGGGCACCCGCCGCCGGTTCCGCGCGAACGACGTCGTCCTCATGGAGGGCGACCCATCCAACCACGTCCACGTGCTGGTGTCCGGCTGGGTGCGCGTCTCCACGATCGTCGAGGACGGCCGCGAGGTCCTCTTCGGCCTGCGCGGCCCCGGCGAGGTGCTCGGCGACCTCGCCGCCGTCACCGGGCGGCCGCGCTCGGCGTCGGTGCGCGCGATCGAACCCTGCGTCGTCTTCCAGCTGACCGGCGCGGAGTTCGTCGACGTCCTGCACACCCGGCCCGAGATCGCCATCGCGACGATCAAGACCGTCGCGGCCCGGCTCCGCAGCGCCGAGTCGGCCCGGGTCGACGCCGCGGCCTTCGACGTCAGCCGCCGCGTCGCGGTGGTCCTGGTCCGGCTGGCCGAGGAGCGCGGCCGGCGCGTGCCCGAGGGCGTGATAGTCGAAGGCTCGCAGGAGGACATCGGAGCGCAGATCGGCGCGGCCCGGCGTACCGTCGCACGGGCGTTGCGCATGCTGCGGGAGCGGGGGATCGTCGAGACCGGCCGCGGCCGGATCCTCATCCGCGAGCTGCGCGTGCTGCGCGCCTTCGCCCGTTCTGAGCCAAACGGCACACACCGCCCGTGACAGCGGACCTCTGAGCGAACCCCGCCCCGGCGCGATCCTGGGTTCCGGCCGGAAAAAGAAATCGGATGCCGACCGGCCGGATTTCCGTTTCGAGCGAGGTCGGGGAGTGCTTTGCCGTGAACGTCTACTGCAAGATCTTGACCCTGGTGAAATCGGTCTTCGCCGCGTTCGTGGTCGGTGCTGTCGCGGGTTTCCTGGCGGCCACCGGAAACGCGACGGAGCCGGCCGCGCCGGCGTCACACGGCTCCGCCCCGTTCTCCGCCTCGGCTTGGGTGCAGCGATGAGGAGGTGTGTGTGATGGAGAGCCACTTGATCTGGGCGCTGATCTTCGGCGCGAACTGATCCGCGCACGTCCCGGTCGGCCGGCTCGTGGGGGGTCGGCCGGCCGGGCATTTCCGTGAATTCCGGTGTCCGCGATCTGTCACGCCCCACGCGGAACGTTCTTGGTAATGTTGGCTGTCATTTTCACCGCGGCTCCGGAAGGGGGTGGGATGCGGCCGGAGAACTCCTTCCCGTTCGTGCGCGAGCTGAACGAACTGCGCCGCGGCCGCGGGCTCGACGCGGCCGACCTGCACCAGCGGATCGGTCCCTGCCTGCGCGAGGCGTGCGCGATCACCGAGGCCGACCAGCCCTCCGCCGCCCGGCAGAAGCTCGTCCTGCGGCTCACCGAGCTGTGCGGCCGGCTCCCGGCCGACCTGCGGCTGGCCGCGCTCGCCGCGCTGGGCCTGCACGAGGAGGCCGCGGGGGAGTTCCTGGACCGGCGGATCTCGTGGCTGGCCAGCGTCCTGGACCGCGACCCGCGCACCGCGCGACGGCGGATCGACCTCGCGTTCCGCCGGCTCGACGAGCTGCTCGGCGCGCCCCCGCCGGACCGCGACCGGCACCCGCTGGCCGGCTGGTACGCCGAGTCCACGAAGGCAGTGCTCCGGCTCGACCGCGACCCGCCGGACCTGCAGGAGGAGCGCCGGATCGTCGCGGAGGTCGACGAGCTCGACGAGCTCGTGCTCTCGTTCAGCGTCCCGGCCGAGCCGGGCAGCGACCCGGTGCCGGACATCTCCGCCGAAGTCCTGTTCGGCGGCGAGATCGTCGAAGCGCGCCAGGTTTCGGTGAGCCACGCGCAGTTCGTCATGCGGCTGCCCAGCCCGCTGCGGCTCGGTCAGCGGCACGAGTACGGGATCCGCTTCGCGCCGCGGCGCACGTCGCTGCGGCCGTACTACGTCATGACGCCCCTGCGCCGCTGCGAAGAGTTCGCGGTGCGGGTCCGGTTCGACCGCGCGAACCCGCCGCCGCGCGTGTGGCGGCTCAACGGCGTCCCGGGCCGGGTCGTGGACGACGGCGTCGACTCCGGTGACGCGCTGACGGTCAACCGGGTCGGCGAGGTGGCGCTGGAGTTCCACGACCTGCACCAGGGGCTGAGCTACGGCCTGCAGTGGTCCTTCGACCCCCGGGAGGACTGAGCCCATGCGCACCGTCCCGGTGGCCGCGACGGTCGTCCGGATCGGGATCGTCGCCCCCAGCCGCGGCGGCACCGCCCGCGCGGTGCACCTCGGCGCCACCCTCGACGGGGTGCTGGACGAGGTGTTCGACCGCGTCCCGGTGCCGTACCGCACGCCGACCTGGTACCGCCGGCCGGAAGGGGACAACGCGACGCTGGTCATCCCGCCGAGCGTGCCGCTGCGGTGGGTCGCGACCGGGTTCGCCGGCGAGCTGGACGCGGCGCTGCGGCGACGCAACCGTCACCTCAACGAGTTCGGCAGGCTGCGGCTGAGGCTGGCCGCCGACCACGGCGACGTCGTGCTGCGGCCGCCGAACTTCGGTGGCGCCGCGATCGCGCTGGCGGTCTGGCTGTGCGAGTCGGAGGTGCTGAAGACGGCGATGGGCGCGGAGCCCGGGCGCGATCAGCTGCTGATCGTCTCCGACCGGTTCCACGCGGCGATCGACGACGTCCCGGGGTTCCGGCGCGTCGTCGTCCCCGCCGGCGGCGAGCGCGAAATCGCCTGGGTGTCGACCGGTCCGGATACTGGGACGCGGAATACCGGCTCTCGCGACGGGTTGGCACCGTCGTAGCCGAGGAGAAGGGCCCGCGATGAGCACGTTCACGAGCGAGTGGCAGGACTGGAAGACCCACCGCGAGGAGGACCTCGCGGCACCCCACGGCTGGCTGGCGCTGGTGTCGCTCGACTGGCTGACCGACGCCCCGCGTGAGTACCCGGGCATCCCGGGCCGCTGGTGGCAGGACGCCGAAGCGGCGTACGTCGACCCGGCCGGCGCGGCCCTCGCGCACGAGGGTTCCCCGATCACGGAGACCCGCCGGTTCGAGCTGGTCAACAGCGGCGCGGGCACGCGCGTGCTGGCCGGCGACGTCGAGATCGAGGTCGCCCGCCGTTCGGGGTACCTGATCCGCGTGCACGACCCGAAGGCCGAGGTGCTGCGCGAGTTCCACGGCGTCCCGGCGTACGAGCCGTCGCCGTCCTGGGTGGTCACGGGCCGTTTCGAGCCGTTCGACGAGCCGCGGCCCACGACGGTCGGTGCGGTGGTGGAGGGCTTGAGTCACGTCTACACGGCGCCGGGCCTGGTCCACTTCTCCGTCGGGGGAGCGCCGCACACGCTGACGGCGTTCAACGGCAAGGACGGCGGCTTCAGCATCCTGTTCACGGACGAGACGAGCGGCGTCACGACGTACGCGGCGAACCGCTCGCTGCCGGTCGGCGCGCCCGCCCCGGACGGGACGGTGACCCTGGACTTCAACCGGGCGGTGAACCTGCCGTGCGCGTTCACGGACTTCGCGACGTGCCCCCTGCCGCCGGCGGGCAACCACCTGCCGTTGGCGGTGGAGGCGGGGGAGAAGATCCCGTACGAGCGCGGGTGACTCCCCCGCTGTCCCCTAGGGCCTGTCCTCAAAGCCAGATGATCAGCGTGGCCAGATCGATCATGCCTCGATAGGAGATAGCGGTCTTGTCGAAGCGGGTAGCGATGGCGCGGAACTGCTTGAACCGGTTGAAGCAGCGCTCGACGATGTTGCGGCGTCGGTAGGCGGTGCGGTCGAAGGCCGTTGGGCGTCCACCGGCCCGGCCGCGGCGCAGCCGGTTGGCCTGCTGGTCACGGCGTTCCGGGATCGTCGCCGGGATGCGGCGTCGGCGCAGGTAGGAGCGGATCGCCCGGCTGGAGTAGCCCTTGTCCGCCAGCACTCTGCTCGGCCGGGTCGCCGGGCGGCCCGGGCCCGACCGACGGAAGGCGATCTTGGCCATGACCTGGGTGACCATCGTGCAGTCGTTGACGTTGCCTCCGGTCAGCACCACCGACAACGGCCGACCATGACCATCGCACGCGAGGTGGATCTTGGTGGTGGGTCCACCGCGGGACCGGCCGATGGCATGATCACCTGGCTCGCTCTGCCCGCCGCAGAATCCGATCGCCCCCTGTGTGAGACGCCGGGACACGGCGAGCACCGGCGGCGTGCTGATGGGCTCGCACGATGCTGGAGTCGACCGACACTTCCCGGTCGAGTTCGTCGATCGCCTCGGCGATAACCTGCACCTGCGTCACCAGCGTGGACAGGGTGCCGGTGCGTGACCAGCGCCAGAACCGGTTGTAGACCGTCTTCCACGGCCCATAGCGTTCCGGCAGGTCCCGCCACGCCACTCCGGTCTTGGCTTTGAACAACATCCCGTTGATGACCCGGCGGTCATCCACCCGTGGACGCCCCTTCGCGCCCGACGCTGGCAGCAATGGCTGGATGACCTGCCAGTGCTCATCGGTCAGCTCATGCCTACGCACCACAACCAAAGATCAAAGCAGATCACTCGCACCAGCTTTGAGGACAGGCCCTAGTGGGCCACGTCGATGACGACGCGGTTGGGCCCGGTGAGCGTGAAGACGTTCACCGCGGTCCGCGACCGCACGCCGAGCCCGATGGTCAGCTCCGCTTCGAAGTCCCCGGTGACGGCGACGGCCATGACGTTCGAGAGGTTCCGCGTCCGGAACTTCTGCGGCCCGGTGTAGGTGGGGTTCCCGGCATCGTCGTGCGCGGCGGCGTGCGACACGGCGACGTTGACGAAGTACTGCCCGGTGAGCCACACGATTTCCCCGCTGGGGTCGGAGGTGAGCTCGTCGACGAGCTGGTAGCTGACGGTGGGCGTGCCGCCGGGCCCGAGGTCGAGCACGACCCGGTCGAAGGTGGGGTTGTTCCCGGTCCGGATGGTGGTGAGGGTGGGAACGCTGTTGACGGCCTGAGCCGGCGCGGCGGCGGCGACGCTCGCCGCGAGCAGCAGGGTGATGGCGAGAAGGGCGCGTCTGACGGGTCTGGACATGGTGGACCTCCTGGGTGAACCGGTGGAAGTCCCAGCGCTGGGTCATCGGGAGACGTCCGGTTCGTCCGGGAGTTGCGCGGGAGTCCCTTATCGTTACCCGGCTGCTCCGGACGGGTCGGCCGGTCAGTCTTCTCTGCGCAGCGAGAAGATCGATCCGTCGGGCGTCGCGGAGACCGCTTCGCGTTGGTTTGCTTCGCGATCGCGGTCCGGCACTCCGGAGAGGCGTTCGGCGAACGACCTCTGCGCCTCCGAGACGTCTTCGGCTTCTCCTCGGGTGAGTTGCTCGTCGACCCGGGTGTCGATCGCGTGCCGGACGGTGAGGCGGGCTCCGTCGAAGCTGAAGGTCACGCTGGTTCCCGTGGCCGAGCCGAACGGCGTCTCGAACGTCACCCGGTCGCGTGACTGACGAGTGAGACGGTTACGCATGATTCCGGGTGCCCACCGATCGAGCGCGCTGAGGTTGCCTCCGAAGTCGGCGAGCGTGGCCCATGCGGTGCGCACCGACGCGCTGACGAGCCGGGTCGGCGACATCTGCGCGTCGTTGGTGAATCGGAACGAGTGAGCGTCTTCGATCGTCCCGGAGGTCACTTCGTAGGAAGGCTCCTCCTCGTCGGGTGGATCGATGGCGTAGTAGAACAGCCCGTCGTCGGAGGTGATCGTCGAAACTGCCAGGCCGGCAGGCGTCCGGCCCCCGACGGTAACGCCCCCGAGCTGCTCGACCGCGTGCGCGAGCTGCCTCGGGCCATAGCTCCGGGACTTGGTGCCTTTGCACTCGAGGACGCGCACCCGGTATCGGGTGCGCAGCGAAGGATCGTGCACGACGAGCAGGTAGTCGGGACGCAGGGTGCCGGTTTTCCGCACCGTCTGACGGGCGCCGGCAGCGTAGACGTATCGGTCGTCCAGCGCCGCGTCGATGTCGACGACGCTGATGGGTACGTTCGTGGCGCCACTGTGCCCGACCCAGTGCAGCGCCAAGAGAGCTCCGAAAGCGATGCCCATCTCTTCGGAAGTCACTCGCCGCTGGTTGCCCGTGATGCGGCGCCCGGCCGCGCTGACACTGAGTCCGGTCAGGGGGTACCCGGAGTCCTCCAGATCGAAGAAACCCAGGTAACGCAACAGTCCCCACTGCACGTAGACGTCGTGGAGATCAGCTTGGTAGCGCGGCCGGGTGACGTAGGACAGCAGATGTAGCACTTCGCACGGCCGGAAGCGGACACCACCGTGCAAGCCGGAGGCCGGTAACAGGGGTTTGGACATGACCGAGCTCTGCTTCTTCGCCAGGCTCAGCGCGAGCGCGTGATCGCTTCGACCTCGAATATGGGTCTCTGTGCGCATCACCGCCAGGGCGCGATCGAGATCCATGTCGTCTCCCCTCGTCACTGTGCCGCCGACGTCACCAGCCGCGTTCGCGCCATTCGCCGAGCTTCGGGCGCTCCGCGCCCAGCGTCGAGTCGTCCCCATGCCCCGGGTAGAACCACGTCTCGTCCGGCAGCTCGTCGAAGATCCGTGACGACACGTCGTCCAGCAACGACGAGAAGTCCTCCGGCGACGTGGTCCGCCCGATCCCGCCCGGGAACAGCGAGTCCCCGGTGAACAGGTGCGGATGCCCAGCCGGATCGCGGTACAGCAAAGCGATCGACCCCGGTGTGTGCCCCCTCAAATGGATCACCGAAAGAGTGACCTGCCCCACCGAAAGAGTGTCCCCGTGCTCCACCAAAAAGTCCGGCGGCACCGGCAACGGCGAAGCGTCCAGAGGGTGCGCCGCCGTGTTGGCTCCGTTGGCGCCGGCCACCGCGCCCAGTGCCTGCCAGTGGTCCTGGTGCTGGTGGGTGGTGACGACCGTCTTCAACGCCGGGCGGTCGGGGCCGTGGCCGATCAGGTCCGAGATGCGGTCCGGGTCGTTCGCCGCGTCGATGAGCAGGGCCTCGTTGTCCGCCCGGCACACCAGCAGGTACGCGTTGTTGTCCATCGGGCCGACGGACAGCTTGGTGATGGTCAGCGCGTCCAGGGTGCGCCGGGAGGCGTCGCCGCCCGGGTCGACGTGCCCCGTGTAGGTCTCCACGATGTTCACCTGGCACACGGTAGTCGTTTCGCTCCAACCGGTTCCACCCGCACAAGCGCGCGGCCGCCCCGCCACGTAGGCTCACGGCGACCCCCAGCCCAGCCGACCTCAGGACGACCGTGCCCACCTCCCCGACGCCGCGCCGGATCAGCTGGGACCTCCTCCGCGTCGTCGCCGTCTTCGCGGTGATCCTCGGGCACGTCACCCACCAGGGCGCGCTCCTGCACCCGGAGTTGACGGGGTACCCCGTCAGGGTGACAGCGCAGTTCGGCGCCGCGATCCTGCTGGTGATCTCCGCCTTCTTCGTTTGCGCGAGCCTCCGCAAGGGCAATCCGCGCCGGTGGCTGTGGAACCGCGTCGCGCGCCTCGTGCCCGCCTACTTCGTCGCCGTCCTGGTGACCTACGTCGTGACGCGGTGGGCCGCCATCTCCTTCAGCGGCCTGCCCTACCCGTCCGGAGTCACCGGGTTCCTCTTCGGCGTGCCGCAGGGGCTGCCGTCGAACCCGTCGCCGTGGTACATCCCGACCGGGCTCGACCTGGTCGCGAACCTCGGCATGGTGCAGGAGTGGGGCATCCGGTCGGAGACGTTCTACTACCTCGACGGCTCCTACTGGACGCTGCCGGTGCAGCTGCTGGCCTTCACCGGCGCCGCCCTCCTGTGGCCGCGGTCGTGGCGCACCCACCGGCTGACCGTCGCCCTGCTCTGGGCCCTGATCCTCGTCCCGCTCGCACTGCGCTTCGTCGTCTTCGCGCCGGGGACGGCGAGCCCGGTCGTCGAGACGTTCTACTACGGCCTGGGCCTGCACCGGCTGCACGTCTTCGCCATCGGCATCGCGCTGTGGCTCTGGTCTCAACGCCGGCTCAAGACGTGGCACGCCGCGCTGTTCGTGGTCGCCGCCGTCGCCGCGCAGGACCTGCAGGTCTTCCCGTTCCACGTCGCGCTGCCGCAGGACGCCCTACGCTGGCCGTCCACGATCGGGTTCGCCGTGCTCCTGCTGCTGGTCTGCCTGGCCGCCCGCGGCCCGGACTGGCGGTTCCCCGGACTGGCGAGGATCGCCCCGGCCGTCACCTGGCTCGCGGGCATCTCGTATGGTCTTTACCTGGTGCACCAGGAGCTGGGTTACGTCCTGGCCCGCGCCCTGCTCGACGCCGGCCTGCCCGGCTGGCTGCGGCTCCCCGTGGTCGTCGGCGCCGCCGTACTGGCGGGCTGGGCGGTCACCGCGGGGGTCGAACGGCCGGTCCACCGGTGGCTCACCACCCGCCGGAAGCCGGAAGAACCGCAGGTCAAAGACGCGGAGCCAGTTTCTGTCGGTGGTGGCTCGTAGCATGGAGAGGCCGCCCGTGCAGCCTCCTCTCCGGGCCGGCAACCGCAGCTGAGAATGACACTGAAGGGACCCTGGCGTGGCTGATCGCCTCGTTGTTCGCGGTGCCCGCGAGCACAACCTCCGCGGAGTGGATCTCGACCTGCCCCGCGACAGCCTGATCGTTTTCACCGGTCTGTCCGGGTCCGGGAAGTCGAGCCTCGCCTTCGACACCATCTTCGCCGAAGGGCAGCGGCGCTACGTCGAGTCGCTCTCGGCGTACGCCCGCCAGTTCCTGGGGCAGATGGACAAGCCGGACGTCGACTTCATCGAGGGCCTCTCGCCCGCGGTGTCGATCGACCAGAAGTCCACCTCGCGCAACCCGCGCTCGACCGTGGGCACGATCACCGAGGTCTACGACTACCTGCGCCTGCTCTACGCCCGCGCCGGCAAGGCGCACTGCCCCAAGTGCGGCGAGCCGATCAGCAAGCAGACCCCGCAGCAGATCGTCGACCAGGTGCTGGAGATGGACGAAGGCGTCCGTTTCCAGGTGCTCGCGCCGGTCGTGCGCGGGCGCAAGGGCGAGTACGTCGACCTGTTCGAGAACCTGCAGCAGCAGGGCTACGCGCGCGTGGTCGTCGACGGCACGGTGTACCCGCTCACCGATCCGCCGAAGCTGAAGAAGCAGGAGAAGCACCAGATCGGCGTGGTCATCGACCGCCTGAGCGTGAAGTCGTCTTCGCGCCAGCGGCTCACCGACTCGGTCGAGACGGCGCTGCGGCTGGCCGACGGCCTGGTCGAGCTGGAGTTCGTCGACCTGCCCGAGAACGACCCGAACCGGATCCGCGGCTTCTCCGAGAACCTGGCCTGCCCCAACGGCCACCCCCTGGCCATCGAGGACCTCGAGCCCCGCTCGTTCTCCTTCAACTCGCCCTACGGCGCCTGCCCCGTGTGCACCGGTATCGGCATCCGCAAGGAGGTCGACCCGGAGCTGGTGGTCCCGGACGACGAGCTGTCGCTGGCCGAGGGCGCGATCGCGCCGTGGTCGGGCGGGCAGAGCGCGGACTACTTCATCCGGCTGCTGGAGTCGCTGTCGGAGACCATCGGCTTCCGGATGGACACGCCGTGGCGCCGGCTGCCGGCGCGCGCCCAGAAGGCCGTCCTGCACGGCGTCGACGAACAGGTCCACGTCCGCTACAAGAACCGCTACGGCCGCCAGCGGTCGTACTACGCGGCCTTCGAGGGCGTCATCCCGTTCCTCGAGCGGCGGCAGGAGCAGACCGAGTCCGAGTACATGCGCGAGCGGTACGAGGGCTACATGCGCGAGGTGCCGTGCCCGGCCTGCCAGGGCACCCGGCTCAAGCCGGAGATCCTCGCCGTCACGCTGCAGCACAAGACCCGCGGTGACATGTCGATCGCCGAGGTCTGCGCGCTGTCCATCGCGGAGGCGTCGCAGTTCCTCGACGAGCTGGAGCTCGGGCAGCGCGAGTCGATGATCGCCGGCGCGGTGCTCAAGGAGATCCAGGCCCGCCTGCGCTTCCTGCTCGACGTCGGCCTGACGTACCTCTCGCTCGACCGCGCGTCGGCCACTCTTTCGGGTGGTGAAGCGCAGCGGATCCGGCTCGCCACGCAGATCGGGTCCGGTCTGGTCGGCGTGCTCTACGTCCTGGACGAGCCGTCGATCGGCCTGCACCAGCGCGACAACCACCGGCTGATCGAGACGCTGACCCGGCTGCGGAACCTGGGCAACACGCTGATCGTCGTCGAGCACGACGAAGACACGATCCGCTCCAGCGACTGGGTGGTCGACATCGGCCCGGGCGCGGGCGAGCACGGCGGCCACATCGTCCACAGTGGACCGTACAAGAAGCTGCTCAAGAGCAAGGAGTCGCTGACCGGGCAGTACCTGTCGGGGCGGCGGAGGATCGAGATCCCGGCGATCCGGCGGCCGATCGACAAGAAGCGGCAGCTGACCGTGGTCGGTGCGCGCGAGCACAACCTGCGCGGGCTCGACGTCTCGTTCCCGCTCGGCTGCCTGGTCTCGGTCACCGGCGTCTCGGGCTCGGGCAAGTCGACGCTGGTGAACGACATCCTCGCGACGGTGCTGGCGAACAAGCTCAACGGCGCCCGCCAGGTGCCGGGCCGCCACACCCGGGTCAACGGCCTGGGCAACGTCGACAAGCTGGTGCGCGTCGACCAGTCGCCGATCGGGCGGACCCCGCGGTCCAACCCGGCGACCTACACCGGCGTCTGGGACCACGTGCGGAAGCTGTTCGCGGCGACGACCGAGGCGAAGGTCCGCGGCTACCAGCAGGGCCGGTTCTCGTTCAACGTCAAGGGCGGCCGCTGCGAGGCGTGCGCCGGCGACGGCACGATCAAGATCGAGATGAACTTCCTGCCGGACGTCTACGTCCCCTGCGAGGTCTGCAAGGGCGCGCGGTACAACCGGGAAACCCTCGAGGTGCACTACAAGGGCAAGACCGTCTCGGACGTGCTCGACATGCCCATCGAGGAGGCCGCGGAGTTCTTCGAGCCGATCAAGGCCATCCACCGCCACCTGCAGACGCTGGTGGACGTCGGCCTCGGCTACGTCCGGCTCGGCCAGCCCGCGCCGACGCTCTCCGGTGGCGAGGCGCAGCGCGTCAAGCTGGCCAGCGAGCTGCAGAAGCGCTCGACCGGCAAGACCGTCTACATCCTCGACGAGCCGACCACCGGCCTGCACTTCGAGGACATCAACAAGCTGATCGGCGTGATCAACGGGCTGGTCGACAAGGGCAACTCGGTGATCGTCATCGAGCACAACCTCGACGTGATCAAGACGTCCGACTGGATCATCGACATGGGTCCCGAGGGCGGCAACGGCGGCGGCACGATCGTCGCCGAGGGCACGCCGGAGCACATCGCGAGCGTCGAGGAGAGCTACACGGGCGAGTTCCTGCGCACCGTCCTCACCGCCGAGTAGCGGCTCACCGCTCCTTCCCGGTGGTCTGGTGGACCACCGGGGAGAGCGGGCCGTAGTGCAGTGTCCGGAGCCGGTAGGCCGAGCCCTCCTCACCCGGGAGGACGGACAAGGCGCACGTCGTCGCGTCCGGGTCGGTCACCTCGACCGGGTCGAAGTCCGGCGCGCCCGGCCGCCGGATCTCCAGGAGGAATCCGGCTTCGTCGCTCGTGCGGTCGGCCCACGTGAAAGTCACCGTGTCGCCGGAGGCCACCTCGTGCAGCTCGGTCGACACCGGGCCGGTGAACGGCTGCTCCCGGTAGTAGAACGGCGTCTCCGGGATCAGGTCCGGGTGGTGGTAGCTCGTCGTGTGGGCGGGCAGGAACCGCAGTGTCGTCCACGGCCCGGCGGGGTCGTTCGCGTACTCGACGCGGTGGCCCGCCCCGTCGTCCGGCCACGTCAACACCACGTCGGTCGGTGACGTCAGCGACGCGGTGAACGACGGCGGCGGCGCCGGGGTGGAACAGCCCGCGGCCAGCAGCGCCACGCAGAAGAGGGGTTTCACGGACACGGCGGCTCCCGAGGTGAAGCGGGGGCGGCGGCGAATGTGATCAGCTTAGGAACCCCGCCCGTACGGCGACAAGGTCGTGCCGATCACCGGAACGCACCAATCCGGCCCCGGACCGGCACCGAACCGCCCGAAACCCCACTGAACCGTTTCGTGCACGCGTCCGTGTCTCAGGTGTCGAGGTCCGCCGGACGGCGGTGCCGCCCTCACCGAGGAGAGAAACGTCATGAACCGTATCCGGACGGCCAGTTTGTGCGCCGCCGCGATCGCCGTCGTCGCCCCGTTGTCGGCCTGCGGTGACATGGCCTCCGCGGGAGCCGGGAACCCGGACCACGGGCAGCCCGGGCACGTGATGCTGGCCGCCACGCAGGTCGCGGGAGTCGGCACGGTCGTCACCGACGCCGCGGGCAAGACGCTCTACCGGTTCGACAAGGACATGGCGACGCCGCCGATGTCCCACTGCGACGCCCAGTGCGCCGCGACCTGGCCGCCGGCGCTGGCCGGGGAGGGCGCCACGATGCTCGAGGGCATCCAGGACAGCCAGGTCGGCACGCTGGCGCGGCCGGACGGCAGCAAGCAGCTCACGCTCAACGGCTGGGCGCTCTACGAGTTCTCGGGCGACAAGGCCCCGGGGCAGATGAACGGCCAGGGCGCCAACGGCACCTGGTTCGCCGTCGCCCCGGACGGCAGCAAGATCACCGCGGCGCAGCCCGCGGCCGGTGGCTCCGGCTACTGATCACCGACGGATTCCGGGCAGGACGAGGAAGGACGGGCAGCCGATGAACACCATGGTCGCGCTGCGCTCGGCGCACGCACCGCCGGTGGAGCTGAGGGTTGCACTACTGTCCTCGACGACTCAGAACACCGTCGGGAGGACGAGGGTGGCCATAGGAGGCAGGCGGCCTAAGAAGGCCAAAGGTGAAGACCTGATCCGGCAGCTTTATGCCGAGCACGGGCGAAGCCTGCTGGCCTACGCGACGAGGCTGACCGGTGATCGGGCGGCAGCCGAGGACGTGGTCCAGGAGACGCTGGTAAGAGCGTGGAAACACGCGGACGACCTGCAGAACGACGGGAAGGGCTCGGTGCGCGGCTGGTTGCTGACCGTCGCGCGCAACCTGGTCACCGACCGGGCCCGCGCCCGGGCGGCGCGGCCCCAAGAGGTGGCCGAACCGGCCGAAGGCGTGCCGACGCCGGCCGTCGAGCGCGATCACGCCCAGGGCGTGGTCGACTCGATGACGGTGCTCGGCGCGATGGACGGCCTATCGAACGAGCACCGAGAGGTCCTGGTGGAGATCTACTACCGGGGACGGACGGTGGCCGAAGCGGCGAGAACACTGGGCGTCGCACCGGGTACCGTGAAATCAAGGTCGTACTACGCACTGAGAGCACTGAGAGCAGCGATGATTTCGAGCGGAACGGAGGTGGCGCGATGAACTCGGTCGACGAGAGTCACACGCAGCTCGGCGCGTACGCCCTCGGCGCGCTCGATCCCGGGGAGGCGGCCGACTTCGAGCGGCGGCACCTGCAGACCTGCGCGCAGTGCCGGTTCGACCTGAACGAGCTCGTGGCTCTGCGCGAGTCACTCGACGAGGTACCGCCCGAGGCGTTCCTCGACGGGCCGCCCGAAGGCGGGGACCTGCTGCTGCAGAAGACCCTGCGGCGGGTGCGCGACGAGGAGAAGACGGCGCCGGTGCGCTCGACGTCACGCCGGGGCCTGGCCCTGGTCGCGGCGGCCGTGCTGGTCGTGGCCGCGCTCGGCGGCGGAATCCTGGTCGGCCGGCAGACGGGTGGGGGAAGCGAGCCCCTCGCGATCCCCGCGCCGCCGACCGATGTGCCCGGCACGAAGAGCGTCGAAGGGCGTGATCCGACGACCGGTGTGCAGCTGGCCGCGTCGGTGAGCCCCTTCCAGGGCTGGGTCCGGGTGAACGTCGCCGTGAAGGGCGTCAAGGCCGGGGAGCAGTGCCTCCTCCAGGTCGTCACGAAGGAAGGCCAGGCGGTCACCGCCGGCAGCTGGAAGGTGTCCGAGAAGTGGGAGAGTTCGGGCTTCTCGCTCGACGGCTCCGCTTTGGTGGCGCCCGACGACGTGAAGTCGGTCGACATCGTCACGGTGGACGGCCGGAAGCTGGTCTCGGCCCAGGTGTGACGCCGTGACGGGCGCGCGCTACCGGTTCAGCAGCACGTGGCTGCTGCCCGGTACCGCGCCCGATCGGGTGTTCGGCGCGGTCACCGACCTCGCCGGCTACCCGCGGTGGTGGTCGGACGTCCGCACGGTCCGCCGGGTGGACGACGACACCGCCGAGCTGATCTGCCGGTCCCGGCTCCCGTTCCGCTTGGTGGTCCGGATGCATCGCGAGCACCAGGACGAGCGGGCGGGACTGCTGCGGGTCCGGTTGAGCGGCGACCTGGACGGGGTGCTGGCCGGAGCGGTCCGCGCGGCGGGCGCGGGCACGCTCCTGCAGATCACCCAGGACGTCCAGGCTCGCAAGGAGCTGCTGCGGCGGCTCGACGCGGTGGCCCGGCCGCTCTTCCGCGCGAACCACGCGCTGATGATGCGGCGGGGTCACCGTGGCCTTCGCACCTACCTGGCGTGATCGAAGCGCCGACACGCGTGATTGCGGAGTCGACACGGTCGGGGAAGCCGTGTCGACCCCCTGATCACGCGTGTCGACTCTCTGATCACGCGTGTCGACCTTCGGATCACGCCTGGCCGGCCGCGCAGACCTCCGGGGCGGGCGAAGCGGCCGGGCGGGGGCGGCGGGCCAGGACCAGGGCGCCCAATGCCACCGCGGCGATCAGGAAGCCCGCGCTGACTCCGTACGCCAGGCGGAAGCCGGACGCCAAGGCTTCGCGGTGATCCAGCGATCCCAGGCTCGCCGTGCGGGAAGCCGCCACCGAAGCCAGGATCGCCGTCCCCATCGCCGCACCCACCTGCTGGGTCGTGTTGATCAGCCCGGACGCCACGCCGGCGTCCTCCGGGGCCACGTCGGACATCGCCAGCCCCATCAGCGCCGGGATCGCCGCGCCCGCGCCGAGACCCATCAGCAGCAGCGGGGGCAGGACGCCGGTGAAGTAGCCGCCGGACACCCGCGTCAGCAGCAGCAAGCCCGCGATCACCAGGCCCAGGCCGGACAGCAGCACCGTCCGCGGCCCGAACCGCGTCGCGAGCTTGTCCGCGAAACCCAGTGACGCCACCGCGATCACCAGCGGCACCGGCAGGAACGCGACGCCGGTCCACAGCGCGTCGAGGCCCAGCACCTGCTGCAGGTACAACGCCGTGACGAACTGGAAGCCCAGCATCCCGGCGACCATCAGCACCATCACCACGTTCGCGCCGGTGACCGCGCGGATCCGGAACAGTCGCAGCGGGAGCAGCGGTGTGCGCGCTTTCGCTTGCCGCACCACGAAAACGGCCAGCAGCACGGCCGCCGCGGCGAGCACACCCCAGGCGGAGGACGAAATCCCGTACACGCCGAGCATCACCGCGGCGGTCACGAGCACCGCGCCGAGCACGTCGAGGCCGGCCCGCAGGCCCGGGCCGCGGTCGGCTTCGACCACGCGGACCGCCAGCACCAGCGCGACCACGCCGATCGGCAGGTTGACGTAGAACGTCCAGTGCCAGCTGAGCGCCTGCGTCAGCGCGCCGCCGGCGATGAGCCCGATCGACGCGCCCGCGGCCTGCGTGAAGCTGTAGACGCCGATCGCGCGGGCCCGGGCCCGCGGCTCGGGGTACATCGTGACGATCATCCCCAGCACGACGGCCGAGGCCAGCGCGCCGCCGACGCCCTGCGCGAACCGCGAGACGACGAGCACGCCCGCGTCCGTGGCCAGGCCGGCGACCAGGGAAGCGAGCGTGAACAGGCCGAGCCCGCCGAGGAAGACGCGGCGGCGGCCGAGCAGGTCACCGAGCCGGCCGGAGATCAGGAGCAGGCCGCCGAAGGCGACCAGGTACGCCGTCACGACCCAGGCGAGCCCGGCGGGCGTGAAGCCGAGGTCGGCCTGGATCGCGGGCAGCGCCACCGCGACGATGCTGCTGTCCAGCACGACCATCAGCGACGCCGCGCACAGCACCGCCAGTGCGAGGCCTCGGGAGCGGATGGGGTGGTTCTCGGCCATTTCTGGGCCCCTCCAGTTGAGCGTTCCCCCTGGTCGTTGCCAGGGCACTTCTTGTAACAGTGCCCATCATGTGTGACCATGGGGGTCCGCGTAAGGAGGCACTTCCATGTCCCAGGGGAACATCGGTGTACCTGTCCAGGTCACCGAGATCGATCCGGAGAAACTCGACGTCTGCACCGTGCTGGAGGTCATCAACCGGATCAGCGGGAAGTGGGCGATCGGCATCCTCCTGGAGGCGATCCGCGGTCCGGTGCGCTTCACCGAGCTGGAACGCGCGGTCAACGGGATCAGCCGCCGGATGCTGACGCTGACCCTGCGCAACCTCGAACGCGACGGCCTGCTGGAGCGCACGATCTACCCGACGGTCCCGCCGCGCGTGGAGTACGAAGCCACGCCGATGGCGAAGGAGCTGTACCAGTCGCTGAGCGGCCTGCTCGGCTGGGCGGAGCAGCACCGCGAAGACATCGCCGCCGCGCGCGTCGTCTACGACGGTCACGCCGCCTGCTGACGCGGACATGGAAACGGGCCGCGGTGCGAAGTCGGGGAACTCGCACCGCGGCCCGCGGCGGCTCGTGCTCAGCGGGGGCGTGAGCACGAACGGGTGGGGTTACCTGGCGGGTTCCTTGACGGTGTCGTCCATGTCATCGGTCCCGGCCGCGTGACTGTGCTCGTCGAGCATCGTGGCCTCGTCGAACGGTTCCTGCCCGGCGAAGACGCGCTGCGCCTTCTCGCGGTCGAACTCCTTCGTCCAGTTCCCGATGAGGACGGTCGCGACGGCGTTGCCCGCGAAGTTCGTCAGCGCGCGGGCTTCCGACATGAAGCGGTCGATGCCGAGGATGAAGCCGACGCCGTTGACGAGCTCCGGCCGGTGCGACTGGAGGCCGCTCGCCAGCGTCGCGATGCCCGAGCCGCTGACGCCCGCGGCGCCCTTCGACGCGATGATCATGAAGACCAGCAGGCCGATCTGCGACCCGAGGGACAGCGGTTCGTCCTGCGCGGCGGCGATGAACAGCGTCGCCATGGTCAGGTAGATCGCCGTGCCGTCCAGGTTGAACGAGTACCCGGTCGGGACCGTGATGCCGACGACCGACTTGCTGACGCCGACGTGCTCCATCTTCGCGATCAGCCGCGGCAGTGCCGACTCCGACGACGACGTCGACAGGATCAGCAGGAACTCGCGGCCGAGGTAGCGCAGCAGGTGCCAGATGTAGACACGGGCGCCGAGCCACAGCACGATCCCGAGGATCACGAACACGAACACCAGGCACGTCGCGTAGAACCCGATCATGATCACCGCGAGGCTCTTGAGCGCGGCCCAGCCGGTCGCGCCGACCACCGCCGCGATGGCGCCGAACGCGCCGATCGGGGCCGCCCACATGATCATGGCGAGGATGCGGAACACCAGGCGCTGGATGTGCTCGATGCCGCGCAGGATCGGCGTGCCCTTCGCGCCCAGCTTCTGCAGCGCGAACCCGACGAGCAGCGCGACCAGCAGGGTCTGCAGGACCTCGCCTTCGGTGAAGGCGGAGACGAGCGTCTTCGGGATGATGCCGAGCAGGAAGTCGACCGGGCCTTCGGCGCCGCCGGCGGACTTCTGGACGCTCTTCACGTCGGCCGGGTTGAGGTGCAGGCCGGTGCCCGGGTGCAGGATGTTGCCGACGACCAGGCCGATCGCCAGGGCGAAGGTCGACATGATGATGAAGTAGAACAACGCCATCAGACCGACTTTGCCGACCTTGGCCGCCTTCGCGACCGAGCCGACGCCGATGACGATCGTGCAGAAGATGATCGGCGTGATCATCATCTTGATCAGGTTGACGAAGCCGTCGCCGAGGGGCTTGAGGCCCTTGGCGAAGCCCGGGAAGAGGAAGCCCACCAGGATCCCGAGCGCGACCGCGACGATCACGGCCAGGTACAGGTAGTGGGTCTTGTCCCGCTTGCGCGGGGTCTCCTCCGTGGTCGGTGGGGTCGGCACCGTTGCCTCCAGCTCAGGGGTGTTCCAGGTTGCGGCACACTGTAGGCGCACTCGGGTGACCCGGCTCACTTGTGTTCATTGAGTTCGCGCGATGATCGAGCACTGTCAAGTTCGAGCACCGTCCCGTTCGGACACCCGCCTTCCGGTGTGCTGGTATGAGGAGGTGTTCCCGACGTCGTCCCGCTGGAGCCTGGCGCGCCAGCTGCTCGTGCTGCAGCTGGTGGTGCTCTGCGTGCTCGCCGGCGCGGGGATCACGTTCGCCTACCTCGACGCGTCGCGGGCGGTGGACGAGAACGCGCGCGACCAGGTCCGCGCGATCGCCTCGGCGGTGGCCGACGCGCCGACCGTCGCCTCGGCCGCGGCGACCGCGAACCCGAGCGCGACGCTGCAGCCGTTCGCGATCCGCGTGCAGGCCGACACCGGCGTCGACTTCATCACGATCATGAGCCCGGCCGGGATCCGCTACACCCACCCGAACCCGGCGCTGATCGGGCAGCACTACATCGGGACGATCGAGCAGGCGCAGCGCGGTCAGGAGCTCACCGAGACCTACACCGGCTCGCTCGGCCCGTCGGTGCGCACGGTCGTCCCGGTGTTCGGGCCGGGGCACCGGGTGGTCGCGCTGGTCGCCGTCGGGATCACCGTCGCGGCGATCTCGGCCGAGCTGCGCGAACGGCTCTGGCCGCTGTTCGGCGTCGCCGGCGCGGTGCTGCTGGTCGGCGCGCTGGGCGGCTGGCTGATCAGCGCCCGCCTGCGGCGCCAGACCCGCGGGGTCGCGCCGGACGAGCTGAGCAACCTCTTCGAGTACCACGAAGCCGTGCTGCACTCGGTCCGCGAAGGAGTGCTGCTCGTCGGCCGGGACGGGCGCATCGGCCTGTGCAACGACGGCGCGCGCACGCTCCTCGGCCTGGACGCCGACCCGGTCGGGCGCGAGCTGGCGTCGCTGGGCCTGCCGGACGAGCTGGCGCGGGCGTTCACGTCGGCGGAGAACCGCGCCGAGGAGCTGCACTTGACCGACGCCCGCGTGCTCCTGGTCAGCACGACCGCGGTCCGCATGGGCGGCCGCTCGCAGGGCACCGTCGTCGTCCTGCGCGACCACACGGAACTGCAGACGCTGACCGGCGAGCTGACGACCGCCCGCGGTCTCGCCGAGGCGCTGCGGTCGCAGGCGCACGAGGCGGCGAACCGGCTGCACACCGTGGTTTCCCTGGTGGAGATCGGCCGGCCGGAGCAGGCCGTCGAGTTCGCGACGGCCGAGCTGGCGCTCGCCCAGGAGCTGACCGACCGCGTCGTCGGCGCCGTCGCCGAGCCGGTGCTCGCCGCGCTGCTGCTGGGCAAGGCCGCCGAGGCGAGCGAGCGCGGGGTCGAGCTGACGATCACGCCGGACACGGTGATCGACGACGTCTCGCTCGGCATCCCCGCCCGCGACCTGGTGACCATCCTCGGCAACCTGATCGACAACGGCATCGACGCGGCCGTGCGCGGCACCGGCAAGCCCGCGGTGGTCGTCACCGCCCGCTCCGGTCCCGAGGAGCTGCTGCTGCGCGTCGCCGACACCGGCCCCGGCGTCCCCGAGGACGCGGACGTGTTCCGCCGCGGCTGGTCGACGAAGGCCGGGGACGGTCACGGGCTCGGCCTGGCGCTGGTGGGCCAGGTGCTGCGCCGCTACGGCGGCACGGTGGACGTCGGACGGGACGGCGGCGCGGTGTTCACCGTGCGCCTGCCGCGGCAGGAGGGTGACCGGTGATCCGGGTGCTGGTGGTGGAGGACGAGCCGGTGGCCGCCGAGGCGCACCGCGTCTACGTCGAGCGGCTGGCCGGGTTTTCGGTGGCCGGCGTCGTCCATTCCGGCGGCGACGCGCTGCGGTTCTGCGAACGCGAGCCGGTCGACCTGGTGCTGCTGGACTTCTACCTGCCCGACACGCACGGCCTGGCGGTGTGCCGCTCGTTGCGCGCGGCCGGCCTCCCGATCGACGTCATCGCGGTGACGTCGGCCCGCGACCTCGGCCTGGTGAAGGCGGCGGTGTCGGTGGGGGTGGTGCAGTACCTGCTGAAGCCGTTCACGTTCGCCACGCTGCGCGAAAAGCTGGAGCGCTACCGCGAGTTCCGCGACGCGTCGGGCGAGGTCACCGGCCAGGCCGAGATCGACCGGGCCTTGGGAGCGTTGCGCACGACGGAGCAGCCCCCGCTGCCGAAGGGAATGAGCGTCCAGACCCTGGAGGCGATCACGGACGCGCTGTCCGGAGCGGCGGAGGGCCTGTCCGCGGGAGCGGCGGCTTCGGCGATCGGCGCGTCGCGAGTGACGGCGAGGCGGTACCTGGAGTACTTGGCGGACAACGGGATGGCGCACCGCGAGCCCCACTACGGCCAAGTCGGCCGGCCCGAAGTTTGGTACCGGCTCACTCGCGTATAACGCCCTATACTTCGCGCCTCCGACTTCCGGCGGGTTCCGGCGGTGAATGCCGTGCGGTAGACCGGGACCATGTCGAAGTGGGCTGGGTTCGTCGCCGCACTGCTGATCACCATCGGGCTCGCCACTCCCGCAGAGGCCGCCGAGCCTGCCGTGAGTGTCACGGCCGTCCAAGTCACCGGGCCCGTCGCCCAGCGGTTCACCCTCGTCGTCCTCGGGGACGGCTACACCGCCGCCGAACAGCCGAAGTTCTTCGCCGACGTCCAGCGGCACGTCAGCACCCTCTGGTCGCTCGAGCCGTTCAAGTCCTACCGCAGCTACTTCAACGTCTACGCCGTGTCGATCGCGTCGCCCGAGTCCGGTGTGGACTGTGACCCCTCGCTCGACGCGCCGAAGAAGGACACCCCGCTGAACATGGGCTTCTGGGGTGGCTGCAACGCCGGGAGCGTCCAGCGGCTGCTGACCGTCGACGACGACGCGGCCCAGCGGTACGCCGACCTCGTACCCGGCACCACCCGGGCCAACCGGCAGATCCTCGCCCTCGCCAACAGCGGCACCTACGGCGGCGCGGGCGGCACCTACGCGACGGCGTCCGGCGGGAACGCGCTGTCCGCCCTGATCTCCCCGCACGAGCTGGGCCATTCGCTCGGCGGCCTCGACGACGAATACGACTACTACGCCCGCAACGTCCCGGGCGGCGCCTACGAAGGCGGCGAGCCGGACTCGATCCACCACACGCTGCTCACGACGCGGCAGATGCGTGACCAGCACGCGAAGTGGTACCGCTGGCTGGGCGAGCCGAGCGAGTCCGGCGGCACGATCGACCGGTTCGAAGGCGGCCTCTACACGCAGACCGGCGTGTGGCGGCCGAGCAAGCACTCGATGATGAAGACCCTCGGCTATGCCTTCGACCAGGTCGGCCGCGAACGGATGACGCAACGGATCTCCGCGAAGGTGCCGCTCATCAGCGGCGGTACCCCGGCCGGGACGATCGGCGCCGACCGCGTCGTGTGGGTGCGGACGATGCACCCGGTCGGCCACCGCCTCGACGTCACCTGGACCCTCGACGGCAAGGCGCTGCCCGGCCGCGACGCCCTTGACCTGCGGCAAGCGCACGTCCGGCCGGGGAAGCACACGCTGACGGCGAAGGTGACCGACCCGACGCCGTTCGTGCGTGACCCGGCCGTCCGGCCGACGGCGACCCGCACGTGGACCGTCGACACCGCGGTCGTCACCCCGCCCGCGACCGGCCCGGCCGTCGAGGGATCGCCCCCCACCGTCCAGCCCGTCGGCGGCAAGGACGTCGTCTACGTCGAAACCGGCGAGCCGACCGGGGTGATCCCGCCGGTCCGCTGGACCCTCGACGGGAAGCCGGCCGGGAGCGGACCCGACTTCGCCCTCGACGAGTCGCGTGGGACGCACCGGCTGACCGCGACCACCGGCGGCACCACGCTGACCTGGACGGTCGACGCCACGGGCCCGACGACCACGGCGGAACTGCCACCGGGCATGGTGTTCCACGGCTCGTTCACCATGCGGCTGACGTCACCGGACGGAATGCCGGAGTTCCGCGTGGACGGCGACGGCTGGCACAAGTACTACGGCTGGCCGACGGACCCGAACGCGCCGTACCTGTTCACGCCGCGCGGCACGGAGATCGACGGCCTGGCGTACGGCAACCTCGGTTCGGGCGGGCTCACGGTGTCCCCGTTCAGCGACCGCACCCCGGGTTACGGCCGCCACCGCGTCGAGTACCGCTCGATCGACGCGGCGGGCAACGTGGGCCCGACGCGGTCGTTCGTGGTGACGCTCCTGCCGTGATCAGCGGGGCCGGCCCGGCACCCCGGGCCGGGTCTGCCACGGGTGCGGTCCGTCGAGCGGCCGGTACTCGACGCCGAGCGCGTCCAGCCGCGGCAGGTGGTGGTCCCGCAGGCGCGGCAGGAACTCGGCGTAGTCCCGGGTCCCGCTGCTCCACGCCACCTCGGCGAACGCCGACAGCCGCGGGAAGGCCATGTAGTCGACGCGCCGCACGCTGTCGAGGTGCTCGCTCCACACCTGGGCCTGCACCCCGCGCAGCCGCGGGCCGGTCACCGCCGGCTCGTACGCGTAGACGTCCTCGAGGGTGTGCACCATCCCGACCGGGATCGGCTCGTCCGGCTCCGGGGACTGCCGGTGGTCCAGGTAGATGTGCTGTTCCGGGCACATCACGACGTCGTGTCCGTCCGAAGCGGCGCGGACACCGGCCGCTTCGTTCTGCCACGAGCCGATCACCATCGAGGGCAGGTCCGGGATGTCGAGGACCTCGTCCCAGCCCATCGGCGTGCGGCCGCGCGCGACGAGGTGCTCGGCCAGCAGGCGGACGAACTCGCGGTGCTCGTCGGTCGCGCCCGGCGTCTCGTCGCCGCCCAGCGCGATCACCGGCGACGGGAAGATCTCCAGCAGGTGGTCGAACACGCGGCGGAAGAAGTCCAAAGTGGACGCCGACGGGTCGAGCAGCGAAGTGCTGATGCCCCAACCGGTCCAGACTTCATACGAATCGAGGGTCCCCAGCGACGGGTAGGCCGCCAGCGCCGCCCGGGCGTGGCCGGGGATGTCGATCTCCGGCACCACGGTGATGGCCCGCGCGGCCGCGTACGCCACGATCTCCCGCAGGTCGTCGCCGGTGTAGAAGCCGCCGTGCGGACGGCCGTCCTGCGCACCCCCGCTGCCCACCATCGACGACGGCCGCCAGCCACCGACGGACGTCAGCCGCGGGAACTCGGGAACCTCGAAGCGCCAGCCCTGGTCGTCGGTCAGGTGCAGGTTGAGCACGTTCAGCTTGTGCGCGGCCAGCAGGTCGACGAACCGCAGCACCTCGGCCTTGGTCCGGAAGTGCCGGGCGACGTCGAGCAGGCACCCGCGCCAGCCGAAGCGCGGGTGGTCCTCCACGACCCCGCACGGCAGCGACGACGGCGAGAACCCGGCGACGCGAAACGCCGAAGGCCCCGCGAGCTGCCGAAGCGTCTGCCGCCCGTAAACCTCTCCGGCGAGATCACCGCAGTGGAGCACGACCCCGGACGGCGAGATCTCCAGCTGGTAGCCCTCCGCCGGCAAAGACGCCGACCGGACGTCCACAGTGGATGGCCACGGGCACGAACCCGCGGCGGGCGTCACCGAAACCGGGCGGGGGAGCAAGGTGTCGAAAGACATGTCAGCCCTTCACGGCGCCGGCCATCCCGGACACCAGCCGTCGTTGCACGAGGACGAAGAACACCAGGACCGGGATCGTCATCAGCGTCGAGGACGCCATGACCGCGCCCCAGTCGGTGTCCTCCGGCTTGAAGAACACCAGGATCGCCTGCGGCAGCGTCTGGTTCTCGGTCTTGGAGATGATGAACGTCTTGGCGAAGAGGAAGTCGTTCCAGGCGTGGATGAACGCGAGCACGCTCACCGCGACCAGCCCGGGCGCGACCAGCGGGAACAGGATCTGCCACGTGAACCGCATGCGGGACGCGCCATCCAGCTTCGCCGCCTCTTCGAGCTCCACCGGAACCGCCGCGACGAACCCGCGCAGCATCCAGATCGCGAACGGCAGGCTGAACGCCAGGTGCACCAGCACCAGCGAGCCCAGCTCGTTGAGCCCGAACGCCGGCGCGACGCCGCCGATCTGGCGCATCAGGAAGAACAGCGGGATGGTCAGCGCCTCCACCGGCACCATCTGCGCGACCAGGATCATCACCAGCAGCACGGTCCGGCCCTTGAACGAGAACCGCGTCAGCGCCACGGCCGAGAGGAACGACAGCAGCAGCGAAAGCACCACCACGACCAGCGCGACCACCAGGCTGTTCACGAAGAACCGGCCGAAGCCGGACACCGTGAGCACGCGGGAGAAGCTGTCGAACGACGGGCTGAACGTCCACGGCTTCGGGTTCGCCGACTGGATCTCGCCCGGCGGCTTGAACGCCGAAAGCAGCATCCAGTACAGCGGGAACGCGACGATCCCGGCGATTACCACGGTGATCACTTCGGCGATCAAGCGCCCAGGACGCTTTACAGCTAGAGCCATGCCGCGCTCCGGCGCTGCGACCGGACGTACAGCCCGGTGACCGACAGCAGCAACAGCGTCATGACGACTCCGATCGCCGAGCCGAGGCCGTATTCCTGCCCGGCGAAAGCCTGTTGGTACGCGTAGACGTTGAGGACCAGGTTGCGGCCGGCGACACCGCCGCCGTTGGTCATCACGTAGATCTGGGTGAACACCTTGAAGTCCCAGATGATCGACTGGACGGTCGCGATCATCAGCAGCGGCCGCACCATCGGCAGCACGATCGACCAGGTCGTCCGCCACACCGACGCGCCGTCGAGCGACGAGGCTTCGAGCACCTCGTCGGGGACGCCCTTGATCCCGGCGTACATGGTGACCAGCACGAACGGGAACGAGCACCAGATCACCTCGGCGGCGACCAGCCCGAACGCGCCGAGCGTGCCGAAGGTCCACGAGTGGTGCTCGAACGGCAGGCCGATTCCCGAAAGCACCTCGTTGACCAGGCCGAAGTCGGTGTCGAAGAGGAACAGCCAGACGTAGGAGCCCGCGATCGCCGGGGTCGACCACGCGCCGAGCGCGGCGAGGAACAGCAGCGTCCGGGGGAGTGAGCGCACCCGGCTGGCCAGCACGGCGAGCCCGGTGCCGACGACGAGCGAGCCGACGACGCAGGCGGCGGCGAACCCGACCGTCTTGCCGAGCACGGTCCAGAACTGCACCTGGGACAGCAGGTCGGTGTAGTTCGCGAAGCCGAGGAACACCAGCGGCGCGTTGCCCGTGGCCTGTGGCTGGCCGTAGTCGTAGAACGAGATCAGGACGAGCTGGTAGATCGGGTAGGCCAGCATCGCCGCGAGCAGGATGCCCGCCGGGGCGAGGTAGAGGGCGGCGGCCCGGCCGTCCCCCCGCCGCCGTCGCCGCGCCTTCGGGGGCGCGGCGACGGGACGGACTTCCTGAGCGACCACTAGCCGAAGGCCTTGTTCATCGCCGCGGCCGCGTCGGTCAGCGCCGCCGACGGGTCCTTGCCACCGGTCGCGATCTGCTGGACGGCCGTCGGCAGCACGTTCTGGCTGTCGATCTTCGACCACGCCGGTGTCGCCGGGACGAACTTCGTGCCCGCCTTGAGCGTGTCGACGAACGGCTTGAGGAACGGGTCGTCGGCGGCGAGCTTCTGCTGAACGCTGCTCAGCGTCGGCAGGTTCCCCATCGCCGTGTACATCTTCTCCTGGTACTTCGCGCCGCCGAGCAGCTCGATGAACTCCAGCGCGAGGCCGCGGTGCTTGCTGGCGTTGAAGACACCCAGCAGGTTGCCGCCGGCGAACGCGGGGGCGACGCTGCCCGCGGCCGTGCCCGGGATCGGGACGACGGCGTACTTGCCCTTGACCGCGCCCTGCTCGACGGCCTTGCGGTTGAAGTCGCCGCCGATGGTCATGCCGGCCTTGCCGCCGGCGAACGCCGTGACGCTCTGGGTGCCGGTCAGGTTCGCGCACTGCGCGGGCGGGCAGATGTCGTCCTTGAGCAGGTTCGCGTACTGCGTCACGCCGGCCTTGGCCTGCTCGCCGGTCACCGTGGACGTCCACTTGCCGCCGCTTTCCTGCGCCAGCTCACCGCCGTTGGCCCAGAGGAACGGGAGCATCGCGTAGGTGTACTTGCCGCCGATGGAGATGCCGTAGAGGTCCGGCTTGGCGGCGCGGATCTTCCGGGCGTCCTCGGTCAGCTCCGAGAGCGTCGTGGGCGGCTTGAGACCGAGCTCCGTGAAGACGTCGGTGCGGTAGTACAAGGCGCGGATGCCGGTGTACCAGGGCAGGCCGTAGGTCTTGCCGCCGGACTTCGCCGTGTCGACGACGGTCGGGATGAGGTCCTTGCCCTCGCTCCACGACGCGAGGTCGCCGGTCAGGTCGGCGAGCGCGCCGGTGGCGGCGTAGCTGGAGACGTCGGTGTTGCCGAACTCGGCGGCGTCCGGGGCGCTGGCCGGGTCGGTGAAAGCACCGGAGAACTTGTCGGCGCGGCCTTCGACCGGCACCCACTGGACGTCGACCTCGACCCCTTGGTGCGCGGCCTTGAACTCGGTGATGGCGTCCTTGACCGCGGCCTCCTTCGGCGCGCGGTTGGCCTCGTCGAACAGCCAGACGCGGACGGTCCCGGTCTTCTCGTCCCCGCCGGAGCCGGCGGGCGCGGACTGGGTGGGCGCGCAGCCGGCCAGCAGGGCCAGCCCGGCGACGACGGGCAGCGTGCGGCGCAGTCTCATGGGGATCCTCCAGTGGGCAGGGTCGTGAGTGCGCAACAGTGTTGGAACACCGTTACGCACTCACGACCGGTACTCAGGCGAAGTAGACGGAGTTGACGTCGGGGACGGCCAGGCTGCCCGCGACCGCGCCGGGCAGGCCGGTGGCCGGGTCGCGCGGCAGCCAGGTGACGGTGCCGGAGCGCTGGTTCGAGACGTAGAACCAGTTCTCCCCGGGGTCGAGGGCCACGTGCCGCGGCCAGTTGCCGCCACTGGACACAGTGGACACCAGCTTCAGCGAGTCACCGGCGACGGCGAACGTCGCCAGGGTGTTGGGGCCGCGGACGGTCGCGTAGGCGAACTTCCCGTCCTTCGACAGGGTGATCTCGCCGGGGTACAGGTCGCCGGTGCTGCCCGGCGGCACGGCGGGGACGACGGAAAGCGCCTTCAGCGTCCCGGCGGCGGCGTCCCAGCTCGCGACCGTCACCTCCGGGCGCAGCTCCTGCAGGATGTAGGCGAACTTCCCGGTCTTGTCGAACGCGAGGTGCCGCGGCCCGGCGCCGGCCGGGAGCTTCAGCTGCTGGTGCAGCGAAAGCTTCCCGGTGCCGACGTCGAGGGAGTAGACGTACACCGAGTCGGCGCCCAGGTCGACCGACAGCACCCAGCGCCCGGTCGGGTCGTTGACGACCTGGTGGGCGTGCGCCTGCCCGGAGTCGGCCTTGTGCGTCACCAGGTCGGTGGCCGCGCCGAGCTTGCCGCCGGTCAGGATCGGCAGCACGACGACGCTGCCCGAGCTGTAGTTCGCGGCCAGCACGTACTTCTGGCTCGAATGCACGCTCAGGTGCGTCGGCGCGCCGCCCTTCGACGAAACCTTGTTGAGCAGCTTCGGGTTCGCGGCGTCGGCGACGTTCAACGCCGAGACGAACCCGTTCGGGTCGCCTTCGTTGGTGACGTAGAGGGTCTTGCCGTCGGCGCCGCGGTCGAACCACGACGTGTCGGTGATGCCCGGCACCGTGCGGACCGGGCCCAGCTTGGCGCCCGACCGGCTCGAGACGTCGAGGCCGTGGCCGCCCGCCCCGCTGGTGTAGCTGCCGATGTACACGGTCCCTCCGGCGATGCAGCCCTTCGCGGTGGTGGCCGCGGAGGCGAGCTGCGCGCCGAGAACGGTCGCGGCACTCGCCCCCGCGGCGGCGCCGAGGAACGTACGACGGGAAAGTCCGGTCATCGTCATTGTCTCCCAACGGTTCGGGCGGCGGCTTCCCTCCAGTATGGTCTAGACCACGGCCATGAGCAATGCCGAAACCGCGAAACCGGAAACGGAAAGCACGGTTTCCAGCGCCGTCCAGGACTTCAGCGTCTGCACCACGCTCATGTTGAAGTAGCGCGAAACGATCCAGAAACCACCGTCGTTGACGTGCGACGCGATGATCGACCCGGCGGAGATCGCCATGACCAGCAAGGCCAGCTGCACCTGGGAATACCCGAGCTGCGCGACGGTCGGCGCGATGATCCCGCTCGTGGTCACGATGGCGACGGTCGCCGAACCCTGCGCGATGCGCATGCCGCAACTGATGACGTACGCCGCGAGCAGCACCGGCAGGCCGGCGTCGTGCAGCGAGTCGGCGACGGCCTTGCCGATCCCGGTGGCCGAGAGCACCGCGCCGAAGAACGCACCCGCGCCGACGACGAGCAGGATCATCGCGACCGGCCGCAGCGACTTCGCGGCCAGCTCGTTGAGGTCCTTGCCGGTGAACCCGCGGCGCAGGCCGAGCAGCCAGGACGCGAGCAGCACGGCGACGGTGAGGGCGACGGCGGGGGTGCCGATGAACGCGGCGACACCGGAGAGGGCGGAGCCCTTCGGCAGCCAGATGCTGCCGAACGTCCCGGCGAGGATCAGCACCAGCGGCACCGCGATGATCGAGCCGACCAGCGCCAGCGACGGCACGTCCTTCTCTTCTTCGCCTTCTTCTTCGGCGACGATCATCTCTTCGGGCACCCCGACGTCGATGCGCTTGCCGATCCAGGTCGCGTACAGCACGCCGCCGACCAGGAACGCGGGGATGCCGCAGGCCAGGCCCATCAGGATGATCCAGCCGAGTTCCACGTGCAGCAGCCCGGCCGCGGCCACCGGGCCGGGGTGCGGCGGCAGGAAGGCGTGCGTGATCGACAGGCCCGCGATCAGCGGCATCGCGTAGAGCACCAGCGAGCGCTTACCCTGCTTCGCCGCGACGTACACCAGCGGCGCCAGCACGAAGATGCCGATGTCGAAGAACACCGGGATGCCGAAGATGAACCCGGCGACACCCATGGCCAGCGGCGCCCGCTTCTCGCCGAAGCCGCGCAGCAGCGCGCCCGTGAGCACCTTCGCGCCCCCCGAGCGTTCCAGGATCGACCCGAGCAGCGTGCCGAGCCCGATGATCGCCGTGATGTGCCCGAGGATGCTGCCGAAGCCCTTTTCCAGCAAGGAGTCCGACGACTTCTGCGCGGTCCCGACGATCGTCCCGACCGGCAGGCCCGCGGCCAGCGCGGTGAGCAGGCCGACCACGATCAGCGCGATGAACGGCTCGATCTTGAGCTTGACGATCAGCAGCAGCAGGACGGCGATCGAGACGGCGGCGAGCGTCAGCAGCCCGCCCGTGGTGTGTTGCAGCCAGTGGATCATCGGGCTCTCCGGGGGTTGCGCAGGGAGGTACCGGCGAGGGCGCCGGTGGGACGGCCGTCGTCGAGCGCGGCGACGCCGTTGACGAACACGTGCGTGATCCCCGCGGCGGGCTGCCGCGGGTCGTCGAAGGTGGCGGTGTCGGCGACCGCGTCCGGGTCGAACAGCACCAGGTCGGCGGCGTACCCGGCGCGGACGAGCCCGCGGTCGGTCAGCCGCAGCCGCCGCGCGGCCCGCCCGGTGAGGTGGGCGACGCAGTCGGCGAGGTCCAGCACGCCCAGTTCGCGGACGTACCGGGCCAGGTAGCGGGGGAAGGTGCCCCACGCGCGCGGGTGCGGCCGGGCGCCGACGAGGAGCCCGTCGCTGCCGCCGGTGTGCGTGCGGTGGCGCATGATCGCCTGGACGTTCTCCTCGTGCCCGACGTGCATCAGACACGACGTGCCGAGCTTCTCGTCGAGGAGCGTGTCGAAGTACAGCTTCGCCGGTTCGGTACCGGCGGTGCGCGCCGACTCGGCGACGCTGTGCCCGACGAGGTGGGCGTTGTGCTCGTTGCGGACGCCGTTGATTTCGATGGCGTCCCAGTCGATCGGGACGCCGTGCGCACCGTCCGAACCGGACTCTTCAATCGCGGCGCGGATCCGCTCGCGTTCGTCCACATCGGACAAGCGGGCGAGCGTTGGTTCGAGGCCGCCTTCGGTGGCCCAGCTCGGCAGCAGCGCCGAGAGGTAGGTCGCGCCGGGCAGGTACGGGTAGGTGTCGAGGGAGATGTCGCAGCCGTCGTCGAGCGCGTCGTCCAGGAGCTTCAGCAGGTCGGGCGCTTTCCCCTTGTTCACCGAGAAGTTCATCGTGGCGTGCGCGAGGTGCAGCGGGCAGCCGGAGCGGCGCGAGACGTCGATCATCTCGGCGAAGGCCTCCAGCGCGCCCTTCCCGTAGCTGCGGTGGTGCGGGCTGTAGAAGCCGCCGCCCTCCGCGACGACCTTGCACAGCTCGACCAGCTCGTCGGTCTCCGCGTACATCCCGGGGGTGTAGGTGAGCCCGGACGACATCCCCATCGCGCCCTCGGCGAGCCCGGTCGCGACCAGCTCCTTCATCCGGTTCAGCTCGGCGTCGGTGGCGGGGCGGTCGTCGAAGCCGACGGCGAGCATCCGGACCGTGCCCTGCGGCACCAGGTAGGCGGCGTTGACGGCGACACCCCGATCGAGGCGGTCGAGGTACTCGCCGACCGAGCGCCAGTTCCAGTCGAAGCCGGCCGGGTCGTCGTTCCACCCGGCGAGCTGCTGCCGCAACGCGGCCAGGACGGTGTCGTCGACCGGCGCGTACGACAGCCCGTCCTGGCCGAGCACCTCGGTCGTGACGCCCTGGGTGATCTTGGCCGGGTGGTCCGGGTTGGCCAGCAGCTGCAGGTCGGAGTGCGAGTGCATGTCGATGAACCCCGGCGCGAGCACCAGCCCGGCGGCGTCGATGTTGCGGCGCCCGTCCAGTGAACCCGCCTCGGCGACGCTCGCGATCCGGTCGCCGGTGATGCCTACGTCGTGGCGGGTCAGCGCGTCGCCGGTGCCGTCGGCGACCAGCGCGTTCTTGACGACGACGTCCATCAGAACCACGTCCGCACGAGGTCGACGACGGTCTCGCCGTCGGCCGCGGTCACCGGCAGCAGCGGCCACTTGTCGAACACCGTGCACGGGTGCGAGAGGCCGAGCCCGATCCAGTCGCCGACCTCGACCGGCGACCCGGCGGGCAGCGTGAGGAACGCGTGCTGGTCGTTCATCTTCGCGACGACGTGCCCGTCGAGGGGTTCGGCGGGGCCGTTCGGGGTACGGCGCAGCTGCGGCTCGGGCATGCCCTCGTCGAAGGACGCGTCCCGCTTGCCGATGGTCAGCAGCGCGAGGGTGTCCGACGGCTTCGACGTCACCTGCGCCCAGGCCCGCAGGGCCGGGCGGAACGACTCGACGCCGTCGATGCGCGGGTGGTCGCCGAGCGGGGAGATCTGGCGGTAGAAGCCGTCGTCGTGGGTGACGTACGCGCCGCTGCGCAGGACCGGGAGCACGTCGAGACCGTCCGGCCACGGCTTGGTCAGCTCGTTGGCGACCTGGTCGAAGTACGCGCTGCCGCCGGCGGTGACGATGATCTGGCCGTCGAGCATCCCCTTGTCCGCGAACGTGATGGCGAGGTCGCGCAGACCGTCCACATAGGAGCTGATCTTGGCGAGCGCGGCTTCGTCGGTGTCGTGCGAGAGCGCGCCTTCGTACCCACCGGTGCCGCGCAGCCGCAGTGCCGGGCTGGCGTGCACCGCCTCGGCCACGGCCAGCGCGGTCGCGGTGTCGCGGACTCCCGTGCGGCCGCCGTCGGCGCCCAGCTCGAGCAGGACGTCGACCGGCCGCTCGGTGCCTTCGAGCGCCGCGGTCATCAGCTCGACGCCGCGGACCGAGTCGACCCAGCAGACGAACTCGAAGTCCGGGTCGGCGGCCAGCTCGGCGGCCAGCCAGCGGAGACCGCTCGGGTCCAGGAACTGGTTGGCCAGCAGGATCCGGGAGACGCCGAACGCGCGGTAGACCCGGAGGTGACCGGCGTTCGCGCAGGTGATGCCCCACGCGCCGTGCTCGATCTGGCGGGCGAACAGCTGCGGGGCCATGGTGGTCTTGCCGTGCGGGGCGAGCACGACGCCGCGGGCGGCGCACCAGGCGGCCATCGTCCGCAGGTTGTGCTCGAGGGCTTCGTCGTCGATGACGACGAAGGGCGCGAAGAACCCGTCGGTGAACAGGTTCAGCCGCCGGTCCGCGGCCTCGGTGAGCGTGAGCCCGGTCAGGGCGGGGGCGGCCGAACGGAACCGCCAGTCGATCCGCTCGTCGCGAAGGGCGGCGAGCGCGGCGGGGTTCATCAGGCAAGGGTTCATCGGCGGCGACCTCGGTTGCGTATGTTGCAACGACTGTTGCGCATTTTGAGTGCCATAGGTGTAGCATCCGGGTCGCCACAGGTCAACGGGGTGACGGACAGGGGAGACGGAAAGTGACGAGCGGGCCCGAGGTGCTCTGTGTCGGCGAGACGATGGCGCTGTTCGTGCCCGCCGAACCCGGCCCGCCGGACGAGGTCAAGCAGTGGACGCGCACGATCGGCGGCGCCGAGTCGAACGTCGCCTGCAACCTCCCGGCCCTGGGCGTGCCGAGCGGCTGGGTGAGCGCGGTCGGTGACGACCCCTTCGGGCGGGCGCTGCTGCGGGAGGTGGCCGCGAAGGGCGTCGACGTCAGCGCCTGCTACGTCGACCCGGCGCGCCCGACCGGGCTCTACATCAAGGAAAGCGGCGCCGGCGGCAGCCCGGTGCGCTACTACCGCGCCGGCTCCGCGGCGTCCGGGATGGGCCCGTCGCTGCTGGATCGGCTGGACCTCGACGGCGTCCGCGTGCTGCACCTGTCCGGCATCACGCCCGCCCTGTCCGAGAGCTGCCTCGCGCTGGTGCGCGCCCTGCTGGACATGCCCCGCGGCGACCGGCTGATCTCGTTCGACGTCAACCTGCGTCCCGCGCTCTGGGCCGGCCGCGACCCGCGGCTGCTCGCGGAGCTGGCCGGGCAGGCCGACATCGTCCTGACCGGCGACGACGAGGCCCAGCACGTCTGGGGGACCGGCGACCCGGCCGAGCTGCGCGCGTTGCTGCCAGGGCCGCGGACGCTCGTCGTCAAGCACGGCGAACGCGGCGCGACGCTGGTCGAGGGCGAGCCGCTGTTCGCCCCGGCGCTGAAGGTCGACGTCGTCGAGCCGGTCGGTGCCGGGGACGCGTTCGCCGCGGGTTTCCTGGCCGCGACGCTGCGAGGCGCCTCGCCGCTGGAACGGCTGCGGCAGGGGCACCTGCAGGCCGCCGTCACGCTGCTCACCCACGACGACGTCGGGGTGCCCCTGCCGCGCGCGGTCGTGGATAGCCTGCTGCGGGCGGACCCCGACGAGTGGCGTTCGGCCCGGCTGACCGGGGAAGGGCTGGTGCGCACGTGAGTCAGAGCCTGGATCGCGCGTTGACGCTGCTGAACTCGATCGCGAAGGACGCGCGCACGCTCGACGACCTCGCCGAGGAGATCGGCGTGCACAAGTCGACGGTGCTGCGCCTGCTGCGCACCCTCGAACAGCACCACTTCGTCCGCCGCGAGGGCACCCGGTACTACCGGCTGGGCAGCGCGATGTTCGACCTGGCCAACCAGGCCCTCGACTCGATCGACGTCCGCCGCAGCGCGCAGCCGGCGCTGGCCGCGCTCAACGCGCGTACCGGGCACACCGTGCACCTGGCCAGCTACGACGACGGCGAAGTCGTCTACATCGACAAGTACGAGGGCCGCCACTCGGTTCGGATGTACTCGCGCGTCGGCAAGCGGGCGCCGCTGCACTGCACGGCGGTGGGGAAGGTGCTGGTCGCGGCGATGCCGGAAGCGCGCCGCGAGGAGATCGCGCGGTCCATGAAGTACCCGGCGCTGACGCCGAACACGATCACCACGCCCGAGGCGTACCTCGCCGAGCTGGAGCGGGTGGGCCGGCTCGGGTACTCCGTCGACAACGCCGAGCACGAGGACTTCATCCACTGCATCGCGGCGCCCGTCCGCGGGGCGGACGGCGAGGTGCTGGCCGCCGCGTCGATGTCGGTGCCGAAGGTGCTGCTCGACTACGAAGGCCTGCTCGCGCTGGTCCCGGACCTGCGCGCCGCGACCACGGAAGCTTCCGTCCACAGTGGATGGACGGAGAACGGAAAGGGGCACTGATGAGCAAGACGGCAGTTTCCACCGAGAACGCGCCGAAGCCGCCGGCGAAGTTCTCGCAGGCCGTCCGCAAGGGGAACCTGCTGCAGGTCGCCGGCCAGGTCGGGTTCGACCCGGCCACGAACGAGATCGTCGGCGACGACGTCGTGGGCCAGACCCGGCAGACATTCAAGAACATCGAAGCCGTGCTGGCGGAGGCGGGCTCGAGCCTCGCCGACGCGATCATGGTGCGGGTGTACCTGACCGACACGGCGCACTTCGCGCCGTTCAACGAGGTCTACAACGAGCTGATCGGCGACGCGCCGCACGCCGCCCGCACGACGGTGTACGTCGGCCTCCCGGGCGAGCTCCTCGTCGAGATCGACGTGCTCTGCGTGCTGGACTGACCCGGTGCCGGGCGGTCAGCCCAGGACGCTCGTGTAGCCGTTCAGGGCTGGCTGCCCGCCGAGGTGGGCGTAGAGGACGTTCGAGTCCTTGTCGATTTCCCCGCGGCCGACGAGGTCGATGAGCCCGGCCATGGACTTGCCCTCGTACACGGGGTCGGTGATCATGCCCTCCAGCCGGGCGCACGTCTCGATGGCGTCCACGCATGCCTTGTCGGGGATGCCGTAGATCCCGGCGTGGTAGCGGTCGTCCAGCTCGACGTCCGCGATCTCCCCGGCGCCGATCAGCTCGGCGGTGCCGCGCGCGATGCGCGTGACCTGCTCGCGGGTTTCTTCGGGCTTCGCGGAGGCGTCGATGCCGAGGATCCTCCTGGGCCGCCCGAGCGCCGTGCCCGCCACCATGCCGCCCTGGGTGCTGCCGGTGACCGAGCAGACGATCACGGTGTCGAAGAAGACGCCGAGTTCTTCTTCCTGCGCTTCGAGCTCGACGATCCAGTTCGCGAAGCCGAGTCCGCCGAGCCGGTGGTCCGACGCACCGGCGGGGATGGCGTACGGCTTCCCGCCCCCGGCCTCGATCTCGGCGACGGCGTCCTCCCACGCCTGCTTGAACCCGATGCCGAAGCCGGCGTCGACGAGCCGGACGTCCGCGCCGAGGATCCGCGAGAGCTGGATGTTGCCGACCTTGTCGTAGAGCGGGTCGTGCCAGTCGACCCAGCTTTCCTGCACCAGCACGGCCTTCAGCCCGGCGCGGGCGGCGGCGGCCGCGACCTGGCGGGTGTGGTTGGACTGGACGCCGCCGATGGAGACGAGCGTGTCGGCGCCTTGGGCGAGCGCGTCGGCGACGAGGTATTCGAGCTTGCGGGTCTTGTTGCCGCCGAACGCGAGGCCCGAGTTGACGTCCTCGCGCTTGGCCCAGACCTTCGCGCCGCCGAGGTGCTCGGTGAGGCGTTCGAGGGGGTGCACCGGCGACGGCCCGAACAGCAGCGGGTAGCGCGGGAAGTCGGCGAGGGTCATCGGTCCTCCAGCAGGTCGGTCCAGATGGTCGAGATCACCGAGACGGCGGTTTCGGTGTCGTGCGCTTCGAGCGCGTCGATGAGCTTCGTGTGGCGCTCGACCGAGTTCCAGGCCAGCGCGGAGCTGAAGCGGGCGTGCTCCAGCCGGCGCAGCAGCGGCGTGTAGCGGTCGAGGGTCGCGGCGACGGCGGCGTTGCCGGCCAGCCGGACCGGGACGTCGTGCAGTGCGTCGTCGGCTTCGACGGCGGATTTGACGTCTCCGGTTTCGATGGCTTTCGCGAACCGGTCGTTGGCCGCGCGCATGGCGGCGACGTCGGCCGGCCGGCACCTCCGGGCCGCCTCCCGCACGGCGAACTCGTGCAGCACGCGCACGATCTGCCGGGCGTCGATGACGTCGCGGGACATGACGTCGGAGACGCGCGTGTAGCTCTGCGGCTTCGAGTCGACGAGCCCGTCGTCGGCCAGCCGCCGGAGCGCTTCCCGGACGGGTGCTTTCGAGAGGCCGAGCTGCTCGGCCAGTTCGCCGTCCCGCAGGGGAGTGCCGGGCGGCAGCGTGCCGTCGACGATCGCCTGCCGGATGCGGTCGTACGCCTCGTCTCGCAGGAGCGGGCGGGTGACCTTTGAGAGACTCACATCTAACATGTTAGATGTCGGCGAGCTCGTCCGGCAAGGAGCCGGGCGAGTGGGACGTCAGTAAACGGGACCGGTGTACTTCTCGCCGGGGCCCTTGCCGGGCTCGTCCGGCACGGCCGAAGCCTCGCGGAAGGCCTTCTGGAGCGACTGCAGACCATCGCGCAGTGGCCCGGCGTGCAGGCCCAGGTACTCCGCGGACGCGGTCACGAGCCCGGCCAGCGCGGTGATGAGCCGGCGCGCTTCGTCGAGGTCGCGGTGCGGGGAGGTCTCCGGGTCCGAGTCGGCGAGGCCGAGCCGTTCGGCCCCGGCCGACAGCAGCATGACGGCCGCGCGGCTGATCACCTCCACGCTGGGGATGTCCTCCAGGTGGCGGTCGTCGGGGGAATAGGGGGGCTGTTCGGAGGGTTGATCTGACACGTCTGGTACCCTTCCACGAGCGACCAGCCCCCGAGCGATCGGGGGCGGCAAGTGGAGCCCCGCTCCCACCCGCGTCACCGTACAGGTGTCCGGGTCCGGTCTCGCCCGGACGCCAAGTCCAGGGTGAAGTGCCCGGCTTCGCGGCCGGGTGCGATCGGAAACAGAGTGGGCCCCGCGCACCGAACGGTGTCGGGGCCTTCGCTATGTGGGCACCAGGTCGAAGAACAGGAAATATTCCTCGGACCAAGGAGGCCCCATCAGCTCCGAGACACGCATCAACGACCGCATCCGGGTGCCGGAGGTCCGTCTCGTCGGACCGGCCGGTGAACAGGTCGGCATCGTCCGGATCGAGGATGCGCTGCGCCTGGCGCAGGAGAACGATCTCGACCTCGTCGAGGTCGCGCCGCAGGCCCGCCCGCCGGTGTGCAAGCTCATGGACTTCGGCAAGTTCAAGTACGAGAGCGCGCAGAAGGCCCGCGAGTCGCGTCGCAACCAGCAGCTGACCGTCATCAAGGAACAGAAGCTGCGTCCCAAGATCGACCAGCACGACTACGAGACCAAGAAGGGTCACGTGTCGCGGTTCCTGGCGGCGGGCAACAAGGTCAAGGTCACGATCATGTTCCGCGGTCGCGAGCAGTCCCGGCCGGAGCTCGGCTACCGGCTGCTGCAGAAGCTGGCCGAAGACGTCACGGAGCTGGGCTTCGTCGAGTCGTCGGCCAAGCAGGACGGTCGCAACATGATCATGGTGCTGGCCCCGCACAAGAACGTGAAGCCGAAGGCCAAGGCAGAGACGGCTCCCGAGCCGGTCCCCGAGGCGTAGGCGCCGACCAGCACAGTCAGCGGCTCACCGGAGTTCTCCGGTGAGCCGCCGCACGGAAGAGGACTGAAATGCCGAAGATGAAGACCCACAGCGGGACGTCCAAGCGGATCCGCGTCACGGGCACGGGCAAGCTGCGCCGCCAGAAGGCCGGCCGCCGCCACCTGATGGAGAAGAAGTCGAACCGCCTCACCCGCCGTCTCGAGGGCACCACCGAGCTGGCGAAGACCGAGGCCGGCCGCGTCAAGCGCCTGCTCGGCATCTGATCCCCCGAAACTTGCTGTAACCACCCGGGGCGTTTCCCCTCGCCCCCCGAGATCGACAGGATGGACCCGTGGCACGCGTCAAGCGGGCGGTCAACGCCCAGAAGAAGCGTCGCGCAACTCTCGAACTGGCCAGCGGCTACCGCGGCCAGCGTTCGCGGTTGTACCGCAAGGCCAAGGAGCAGACGCTTCACTCGCTCAACTACGCCTACCGGGACCGCCGTGCCCGCAAGGGTGACTTCCGCCAGCTGTGGATCACCCGCATCAACGCGGCCGCCCGCGCGAACGGCGTGACCTACAACCGGTTCATCCAGGGCATCAAGGCCGCGGGTGTCGAGGTCGACCGCAAGATCCTCGCGGACCTCGCCGTCAACGACGCCGCCGCTTTCGCCGCGCTGGCCGAGCTCGCCAAGGCCAACGTGAACACCGAAGCGAAGTCGGCCTGACCGGCAGCTTTCCCCGGCCCGGGGCGGATCCGTTCACCGAACGGACCCCCCGGGTCGTTGCTGCGCGCAAGCTGACGCGGCGCGCGGAACGCGACAAGACCGGCCGCTTCCTGGCCGAAGGCGCCAACGCCGTCGAAGCCGCACTGGCCGGCGGCACGGTGCACGAGCTGTTCGTCACCGCCCGCGCGGCGGAGCAGCACGCGAACCTGGTCGACGCGGCCCGCGCGGCCGGCGTCCCGGTCTCGCCGATCACCGACCGCGCCGCCGACGGGCTGTCGGAAACCGTGACGCCCCAAGGCATCGTGGCCGTCTGCGGGCTGCTCGACCGGCCGCTCGACGAGGCCGTGACGCCGGGCGCCCGGCTCGTCGTGGTGCTGGTCGACGTCGCCGACCCCGGCAACGCGGGCACGGTCATCCGCGTCGCCGACGCGGCGGGCGCCGACGCCGTGGTCCTGGCGGGCGACACCGTAGACCCGCACAACGGCAAGTGCGTCCGCGCGGCCGCCGGCAGCCTGTTCCACCTCCCCATCGCGCGCGTCCGCGACGTGCCGGCCGCCCTCTCCGCCTGCTCGGCGGCGGGTCTGCGCACGTTCGCCGCGCACGGCTACGCCGACGCCGAACTCGATCGGGTGGATCTCACCGAGCCGACCGCGTGGGTCTTCGGCAACGAGGCCCACGGGCTGCCCGCCCACGTTCTCGAGCGCGCCGACCTCGCCGTCCGGATCCCGCTGTACGGCAAGGCCGAGAGCCTCAACCTGGCCACCGCGGCGGCCGTCTGCGTGTACACGAGCGCGATGGCGGCACGCCGCTGACCGGCCGCTAGGCTGCCCCGGTATCCATTGTGGTCACCTGGGGGAAATCATGGGCAGGCTCGCTCGTTCGTTCGCGTTGTTCTCCGCTTCGCTGAAGGTGCTGCGCGCCCACAAGGGCCTGGCGTGGTTCCCGGTGCTCGCCGGCACCGCCGGGCTGCTGGTCGCCGCGGCGTTCCTCACCCCGGCGTTCTTCACCGTCGACCTCGCGGGCGAGCACTTCCGGCCCAGCGTCGGCACCTACGTGCTGCTGGCGGCGTTCTACCTCGTCTCGGCGTTCACCACGATCTTCTTCAACGCCGCCCTGATCTCCCAGGCCGACCTCGCGCTGCGCGGCGACGGCGGCGTCCCGGGCGTCGGCACGGGCCTGGCCGCGGCGGCCCGGCGCTGGCCGGCGCTGCTCGGCTGGGCCGGTCTCACCGCGACGGTCAGCCTGGTGCTGCGCACGATCGAGGAGCGGCTCGGCTTCCTCGGCAGCATCGTCAGCGGCCTGGTCGGCCTGGCCTGGCGGCTCACGACGTTCCTCGTGCTGCCGGTCGTCGTCCTCGAAGGCGCCGGCGTCCGCGGCGGCGTCAAGCGCTCGGTCGAGCTGTTCCGGCGCACCTGGGGCGAGAACGTCGCGGGCACCGCGGGCATCGGCCTGGTCGGCTTCCTGCTCACCCTGGCCGGGTACGTCGTGTTCCTCGGCGCCGGCTTCCTGCTCGGCGGCACGGCCACCGTGTTCGTCGCGGTCGGGCTGGCGATCGTCTGGACCCTGCTCGTCGCCGTCTTCACCACGACTTTGTCCGGTATCTACCAGACGGCGCTGTACCGCTACGCCGCCGACGGCGTGGTGCCCGGCGAATTTGCGTCGGTCGACTTCGCCGACGCGTTCCGCGAGCGCTGACCGCGCATCCGCGCGCCCCGGGGCGACCGGGGGCGCGCGGACCCGATCCCATAGACTTTTCCCACCTTTGACCTCTCGCGCGCCGCGTGTCCGGCGGTGCGCGCACGACCAGTCCCAGCGGACGCCGAGGAGTTATGTCCGGAGCCACGGAGAAGGAAGCCCAGGGCGCGGTGCTCGCCCCCGAGACGCTGCAGGAAGCGGTCAAGGCCGCCGAAGCCGCGTTCGCCGCCGCGACCGGGCTCGAAGCGCTGGCCGAGGTCAAGCCGGCTCACCTCGGCGACCAGTCCCCGGTGGGCCTGGCCCGCCGGGCGATCGGCGCCCTGCCCAAGTCGGAGAAGGCCGAGGCGGGCAAGCGCGTCAACGAGGCCCGCCAGGCCGTCCAGGCCGCCTTCGACAAGCGCCGCGCCGAGCTCCAGGTGGAGCGCGACGAGCGTGTGCTGCGCGAGGAGGCCGTCGACGTCACGCTCCCGTGGGACCGCGTCCCACGCGGTGCCCGGCACCCGATCAGCACCATCTCCGAGCGCGTCGCCGACGCGTTCGTGGCGATGGGCTACGAGGTCGCCGAGGGCCCGGAGCTCGAAGCCGAGTGGTTCAACTTCGACGCGCTGAACTTCGGCAAGGACCACCCCGCCCGGCAGCTGCAGGACACGTTCTACGTCGGCGAGGAGGACTCCGGCCTGGTGCTGCGCACGCACACCTCGCCGGTGCAGGCCCGCACCCTGCTGCACCGCGACCTGCCGGTGTACGTCGTCTGCCCGGGCCGCACGTACCGCACCGACGAGCTCGACTCGACGCACACCCCGGTGTTCACGCAGGTCGAAGGCCTCGCGGTGGACAAGGGCATCACCATGGCGCACCTCAAGGGCACGCTGGACGCCTTCGCCCGCGCGATGTTCGGCGAGAGCTCGAAGACGCGGCTGCGTCCGCACTTCTTCCCGTTCACCGAGCCGTCCGCCGAGGTGGACGTCTGGTTCGAGGAGAAGAAGGGCGGCCCCGGCTGGGTCGAGTGGGGCGGCTGCGGCATGGTCAACCCGAACGTGCTGCGCGCCTGCGGCGTCGACCCCGAGGTGTACTCGGGCTTCGCCTTCGGCATGGGCATCGAGCGCACCCTGCAGTTCCGCAACGGGATCCCGGACATGCGCGACATGGTGGAGGGCGACGTCCGCTTCACCCTTCCCTTCGGAACGGAGGCGTAGTGCGAGTCCCCGTCAGCTGGCTGACCGAGCACCTCGACATCGGCGAGGAAGTCACGCCGCAGGAACTGGCCGACGCGTTCGTCCGGATCGGCATCGAGGTCGACGACCTGAAGCAGCTCGGGCCGGTGACCGGTCCGCTGGTCGTCGGCCGGGTGGCCGAGATCGAGGAGCTCACCGAGTTCAAGAAGCCGATCCGGTTCTGCCGCGTCGACGTCGGCGAAGAGGCCGAGGAGCCGGAAGAGCCGGCCGACGACGAAGACGAGGACGAGGACGACGAGTCGGGCGAGTTCGACGAGGGCCCGCACGGCATCCGGACCCGCGGCATCGTCTGCGGCGCCCGCAACTTCGCCGAAGGCGACCTGGTCGTCGTCGCGCTGCCCGGCGCGGTCCTGCCCGGCGACTTCACCATCGCGACCCGCAAGACGTACGGCCGGGTCAGCGACGGCATGATCTGCTCCGCCCGCGAGCTGGGCCTCGGCGACGACCACACCGGCATCCTCGTGCTGCCCTCGGGCACCGCGAGCCCGGGTGACGACGCGTCGGAGCTGCTCGGCCTCGACGACACCGTGATCGAGCTGACCCCGACGCCGGACCGCGGCTACGCGCTGTCGATCCGCGGCCTCGCCCGCGAGCTGTCGAACGCGCTGGACGTGGCCTTCGGCGACCCGGCGCTGCTGGAGGTCCCGGCGGCCGAGGGCGACGCCTGGCCGGTCCACGTCGAGGACCCGGAAGGCTGCCCGCGGTTCGTGCTGCGCCGCGTCACCGGCCTGGACTCGACCGCGCCGACGCCGTGGTGGATGCGGCGGCGGCTGATGCTGGCCGGCATCCGCTCCATCTCCCTGGCCGTCGACGTCACCAACTACGTGATGCTCGAGCTCGGGCACCCGCTGCACGCGTTCGCCACGAAGGCCATCCAGGGCGACCTGGTGGTCCGCCGGGCGAAGCCGGGGGAGAAGCTGACCACGCTGGACGACGTCGAGCGCACGCTCGACCCGGACGACGTGATCATCGCCGACGACACCGGCGTCATCTCCCTCGCCGGCACGATGGGCGGCGCGAGCACCGAGATCACACCGGAGAGCACCGACGTGCTGCTCGAGGCGGCGCACTGGAACCCGGCCGCGATCAGCCGCACCGCGCGCCGGCACAAGCTGTTCTCCGAGGCCGCGAAGCGGTTCGAGCGGTTCACCGACCCGCAGCTGTGCGCGGCCGCCGTCGAGCTGGCCGCGCGCCTGCTGCGCCAGTACGGCGACGCCGCGATCCAGCCCGGCCGCACGGACGAGGGCTCGGTCGAGCCGAACCCGCCCGTGATGATGCCGATCAACCTGCCCGACAAGGTCGCGGGCGTGAGCTACCAGCGCGGCGTGACCGTCCGGCGGCTGTCCCAGATCGGCTGCAAGGTCTCGGTCAGCACGGGCGACGACGGCACCGGCATGGTCACGGCGATCCCGCCGAGCTGGCGCGGCGACCTGCGCCAGCCGGCCGACCTCGTCGAAGAGGTGCTGCGGCTGGAGGGCTACGACAGCATCCCGTCGACGCTGCCCGCCGCTCCGGCCGGCCGAGGTCTGACCGACGCCCAGCGGCGCGTCCGGAGTGTGTCCCGGGCACTGGCCGAGGCCGGGTACGTCGAGGTGCGCCCGTTCCCGTTCATCAGCGACGCGGTGTGGGACGCCTTCGGCCTGCCGGCGGGCGACGTCCGCCGCAACGCGGTCGTGGTCCGCAACCCGCTGGAGGCCGACCGCAACCGGCTGGCGACGACGCTGCTGCCGGGTCTGCTGGACACGCTGCAGCGCAACGTGTCCCGGGGGATGAAGGACGTTTCGCTCTTCCACATCGGCCAGGTCGTGCTGCCCGCGCCGAACCCGCTGAAGGTCCCGGACCTCGGCGTCGACGGCCGGCCGTCGGACGAGGAGCTCGCGCTGCTCGAAGCGGCCGTGCCGCCGCAGCCGCTGCACGTGGCCGTGGTGCTCGCGGGCCAGCGTCACCGAGCGGGCTGGTGGGGTGCCGGAGAGCCGGCGAACTGGGCCGACGCGGTCCAGGCCGCCCGGACGGTCGCGAAGGCCGCCGGCATCGAGCTGACGGTCCAGGCGGCGGACCTCCCGCCGTGGCACCCGGGCCGCTGCGCCCGCCTGCAGGTCGGCGACTGGCCGGTCGGCCACGCGGGCGAGCTGCACCCGAAGGTGGTCGAGGCCCTCGGCCTGCCACCGCGGACGGTGGCGATGGAGCTGGACCTGGACGCGATCCCGCTCCCGGACTCCCGCCCGGCGCCGAGCGTGTCGGGGTACCCGCCGGTGCTGCTGGACGTGGCGCTGGTCGTGGCGGCGGAGGTGCCGTCGGCGGACCTGGCGGCGGTCCTGCGCGAAGGTGCGGGCGAGCTGCTGGAGGACATCACGCTGTTCGACGTGTACGCGGGCGAGCAGGTGGGCGAGGGCAAGCGTTCGCTGGCGTACAAGCTGCGCTTCCGCGCGGCGGACCGCACCCTGACGGTCGACGAGGCCATCAAGGCCCGCGACGCGGCAGTGGCAGCGGCAGCCGAGCGCTTCGAGGCAACACTGCGCGCCTGACCGGCGCGCACGAGGAAGTTCACCGCGGGAGGGGCCGGGAAACCGGCCCCTCCCGCCGTTTCCGCCCAACTCACCCGCCCCGCCCCACATCGGCCTTCCGGCCAGTGACCCCAAGGGTCCCGACACGCGCCACGACTCCCCAGATAAGCGTGTCGTCCGCCCAGGTACGCGTGTAGTCCGCCTGGGTACGCAAACCGACCGCCCGGGTACGCGTGTCGTCCCTCCAGGTACGCGACCCGGCTGCCCGGGTACGCGAGTCGTCTGTTCCGGTACGCAACCCGGCCGCCCGGGTACGTGACTCGCTGTTCCGGTACGCGACTCCACCGCCCGGGTACGCAAACCGACCGCCCGGGCACGCGAGTCGTCCCTCCAGGTACGCGTGTCGTCCGCCTGGGTACGCGTGTCGTCCGTCCGGGTATGTGCGTCCGCGGCCGGACCTCAGCCGATGTGCTTGAGCGCCTCCCGCCGGGACAGCCCCGACAGTCCGGGGTGATCGTCCACGAAGGACCGGACCCAGTCCGGGCTCGTCTTCGCGTAGTCGCGCAACGCCCAGCCGATTCCCTTGCGCAGGAAGAACTCCGGCTCGGCGATCGCCGGCTCGATCGTGCGGGTGAGCAGGTCGGTGTCCGTTTCCTCCTTGGCGCCGATCTGGCAGATGATCGCCGTCCGCCGGCGCCACAGGTCGCGGTCGGCCGCCCAGCTCAACATGGTCGGGGTGACCCTGCCGCGGTCGGCGCGCAGGATCGGGCCGACCCGGCGGATCGCGAGCTCGTCCACGTGGTCCCACCACGCGCCGCTGACGATCATCTCCTCGTACATCGGCAGCAGCTCCGGGTCCTGCCACCGCCCGTACGCCCGGTGCTCGGAAAGCGCGATGGCCGCGTACCGCTCCTCGCGGAATTCCGCTCCCCGCCACAACTCCAGCACGGTCGCCGTATATGTCACCCGATCGGGCAGTATGTGGTCGGCCAGAACCCGCTTGAGAAGCACGTTTCGCTCGGGTGAAGCCACCCCGCGGAACGGCATGACCGACTTCATGTACGCCTGCATCGCCGGCGCCTTCACCGGGTCGGCCAGCTCGGCCAGCCCGGTGCGGATCGCCTTGACCAGCTGTTCGTCCACGCTCACGCGTCCTCCCGTCGCCCTGCGGCGGTCCGGAGCGTACTGCCGGGCACCGACAGTTCCGGCCCTCCGCGGCCGGCGCAGGTCCCGACGAAAGACGGATGGCGGAAGTCGCGCCGGTCGACGAGATTGGCGAAGGTTGCCGGTAGTTTCGCCGGAATCCGGCGAACTCTGTCCAATGCGGATGAAAAGGACGACTGTGAAGAGAATCGTTGCCGCTGTCGCCGCCGCGGGGCTCGCGGCCGGGCTGATGGCCGCCGCGCCCGCCGCTTCGGCAGACCCCGGGGTGCAGTTCAGTCCCGCGCCGATCGCCTGGGGGCCCTGCGCGTCGGCGAACCTTAAGGCCGCGGGCGCCGAATGCGGCTTCCTCGACGTGCCGATGGACTACGCGAAGCCGGGCGGGGCGAAGGTCTCCGTCGCGGTGTCGCGGATAAAGCACAAGACCCCGCAGTCGCAGGGGATCATGCTCGTGAACCCCGGCGGTCCCGGCGGCTCCGGGCTCGGGCTCTCGGTGCTCGGCAAGTACGTGCCGAACCACGCGGGGGACAACTACGACTGGATCGGCTTCGACCCCCGCGGTGTCGGGTCCAGCAAGCCGTCGGTCAGCTGCGACGGGAACTACTTCAGCTACAACCGGCCGGCCTACGTGCCGACCACTCCGAAGCTGGAGAAGACCTGGCTCGACCGTTCCCGGGGTTACGCCGAGGCGTGCAAGAAGAACGGCGCGATCCTCGACCACCTCAAGACGACCGACGTCGCGCAGGACATGGACAGCCTGCGCAAGGCACTGGGCGAGAAGCAGATCAACTACTACGGCTTCTCGTACGGCACCTACCTCGGCCAGGTGTACAGCACGATGTACCCGAAGAACGTCCGCCGGATGGTGCTGGACGGCAACGTCGACCCGCGGAAGGTCTGGTACCAGGCCAACCTCGACCAGGACGTCGCGTTCGACAAGAACATCAAGACCTACTTCGCCTGGCTGGCGTCCTACGACAGCGTCTACCACCTCGGCAAGTCCGGCTCCGCCGTCGAGAAGCTCTGGTACGACACACAGCGCAAGCTCACCAGGAACCCGGCGGGCGGCGTCATCGGCGGCGACGAGTGGACCGACATCTTCCTGCAGGCCGGCTACTACGTCTTCGGCTGGGTCGACATGGCGAAGGCCTTCGACGGGTACGTCCACAAGGGTGACTGGCAGACGCTGAAGGACCTTTACGACGACTCGAACCCGCCGGGCGCCGACAACGGCTTCGCCGTGTACCTGGGTGTGCAGTGCACCGACGTCCAGTGGCCGACGAACTGGAACAAGTGGCGCGCCGACAACTGGCTGACCTACTTCAAGGCCCCGTTCGAGACCTGGGGCAACGCCTGGTTCAACGCGCCGTGCGTGTACTGGCCGGCCAAGGCGGGCAAGCCGGTGGACATCGACGGCCGCAAGGTCGCCGGGGCGCTGCTGATCAGCGAGGAGCTGGACGCGGCGACGCCGTACGCCGGCAGCCTCGAGGTCCGGAAGCGATACCCGAACTCGAGCCTGATCAGCGCGCCGGGCGGCACGACGCACGCCGGTTCGCTGTCCGGGGTGTCCTGTGTGGACGACAAGATCGCCGACTACCTGGCCACCGGCAAGCTGCCGAAGCGCCAGCCCGGCAACCACTCGGACGTCCAGTGCGATCCGGTGCCGGCACCGGTGCCCGACGGCGCCTCGGCGCAGAAGTCGGACAGCTCCGCGAAGGCCGCCCAAGAGAAGCAGAGCACGCTGGCCCAGCTGCTGCACTTCTGAGCGAAATCCACGCAGTCCGCTGCCCCGGTCCGGTTCGCCCGGACCGGGGCAGTGTCTTTTCCGGCGCGGTCTCTTCGCACTCTTCCCCTGGTGCCTCATCGTCGCCTCCCCATCACTTGGTGTGGTCGGGGGAGACGTTAGGCGAGGGGTCCGACAGTTTCGGAGCGAAGTCGCCCATGAGCAGCGCGTGGCCGAAAATTGTCGGGGGTACGCGCTAGCTTCGTGGCATGTCGATCATCGAAGAGCGCCGGACCGAGGTCCGGGCACAGGAAATCACCTACCAGATCGCGGTCGCCACCAGGACGGACGACGACCGCGCCGAACCGACTCCCCGGGTGATGATCACCCTGGAAGCCGGCGGTCCCGGCGGCGAACCGGTCGCCGAGGGCAGCCTCGACCTGGACGTCGCGGTGGCGGCCACGGTGGCCGACCTCGTCGCGGACGGTCTGCTGTCGGCGACCGGCGCGGGCCGGGGGCCGCGGCGAAGATCCGCGGGCCGTCCTGCCCAGCAGGGCCGCCCGTGGAACGAGGAGCTGGACGCGGAGCTGGAGAACCGGTGGATCGCGGGCGAGAGCGTCGCGGAGATCGCGGCGTACTTCGAGCGCACCCCCGGCGGCATCCGCGCCCGGCTGCCCCGCGTGGGCTGCGACCCAGAGAACCCGGGCTGCTACCTCCCGGTGCCGCCGAGCAGGCGGACGGACCTGGACGGAGCGGAGCCGAGCTGAGCGGCCGTGGTGGGCCGGTCCACAGTGGACGGGCCCACCGCCGCCGTCGTCCTTTCCCCTTGCGAGTGGAGGAGTGCTGATGGGCTTCGACCTTGGCGGGTGGCCCGAACGTGCGGTCGTGACCGTGGCGGAGGGAGTCGCCGGCCCGGTACCCGAGGTAAGAGGAGCAGTGCCGTACCGGCGATCACCCCCGCGCGCCGGAACCCGCCGCCGCGGCGGCTCGGTCGGCGAGCACCCCGAGATGGGCGACCAGCTCGGGTGGCTCCTCGACGGTGAACGCGCACCCGAGCCCCAGCAACCGGAACGCCAGCCAGTCCAAGGTGTCCCCGTGGCTCCGCCACCGGCAGCGGCCGTCGCCGAGGTCGGTCAGCTCGCCGGCCGCGGCACCGAGCCGGGGCGCGACCTGCGCCGCCGGTTCCGCCAGGACGGCGACCGCGGCGTACGTCGGCACGAGGTCGTAGAGCCGTTCGACGACGTAGGCGGCCAGGTCCGTCGCGGGCGGCTTCCGCGGGGCGACGCGGCCGCCGGTCGCCTGGGCGTCGCGGACCCGGTCGGCGCGGAAGATGCGCCAGTCCGCGCGGTCGAGGTCGTAGGCCACGAGGTACCAGCGGCGTCCGGTGGCGACCAGCCGGAGTGGCTCGGCCCGGCGCCGCGTCTCGGCCCCGTCGTTCGCGCGGTAGCGGAAGCGGACCGTCTCGCGGTTGGTGATCGCGCCGGCGAACACCGTCAGCTGCGCCGGGTCGACGGCGGGCCCCACGGCCGGCACGGCGACCGTCGCTGCGCCGATCGTGCCCACGCGGCGGCGCAGCCGTGCCGGCAGGACCTGCTCCAGCTTGGCCAGCGCCCGCACGGACGCCTCCTCGATCCCGGCGACGGTCTGCCCCGCGGCGGTCCGCAGCCCCACCGCGATCGCGACGGCTTCGTCGTCGTCGAGCACGAGGGGCGGCATCGCGGTGCCGGCGACCAGCCGGTAGCCACCCGCGACGCCGCGGCTGGCCTCCACCGGGTAGCCGAGCTCACGCAGCCGCTCGACGTCGCGGCGGATCGTGCGCGGGCTGACGCCGAGCCGGCCGGCCAGTTCGCTGCCCGGCCACTCCCGCGGTGTCTGGAGCAGCGAGAGCAGGCCGAGCAGTCGCGCCGGGGTGTCCGTCATCCGCCCAGCATCCCAAGGTGGCGGGGGACACTTCCCGGTAATCCTGTTTGTTTAGCCTTGCAAGGGCGTGCATAATCATGCGTATGACGGTGAACATCGCGGTGGCCGGAGCCAGCGGGTACGCGGGCGGCGAACTGCTGCGCCTGCTCCTCGCCCATCCCGAGGTCGAGATCGGCGCGCTCACGGCCGCCAGCAGCGCGGGCACGAAGCTCGGCGTCCACCAGCCCCACCTCGTTCCCCTGGCCGACCGGGTTCTCGCCGAGACGACGCCGGAGACCCTCGCCGGGCACGATGTCGTGTTTCTCGCGCTGCCCCACGGGCACTCCGCGGAGATCGCGGCGCAGCTCGGCCCGGACGTCCTGGTGGTCGACCTCGGCGCCGACCACCGCCTGGCCGACCCGGCCGACTGGCAGCGCTGGTACGGCGGCGACCACGCCGGTCAGTGGCCCTACGGCCTGCCCGAACTGCCCGGCGCCCGCGAGAAGCTCATCGGGACCAAGCGCGTCGCCGTGCCCGGTTGCTTCCCGACCGGTGGTTCGCTGGCCCTCGCGCCCGCGTTCGCCGCCGGCCTGATCGAGCCGGACGTCACGGTCGTCGCGGTCACCGGTACTTCCGGCGCCGGCAAGAGCCTCAAGCCGAACCTGCTCGGCTCGGAGGTGATGGGCTCGGCGAGCGCGTACGGCGTCGGCGGCGCCCACCGCCACACCCCCGAGTTCGCGCAGAATCTCTCGGCCGTCGCGGGGGAGAAGGTCAGCGTGTCCTTCACCCCGGTGCTCGCGCCGATGCCCCGCGGCATCCTCACCACGGCGAGCGCCCCGCTGAAGGGCGACGTCGACGAGGCCGCCGCCCGCGCGGCGTACGAGAAGGCCTACGACGCGGAGCCGTTCGTCCAGCTGCTGCCCGCGGGCGCCTGGCCCACGACGTCGGCGACGCTCGGCTCGAACAACGTCCAGCTGCAGGTCACGGTCGACGCCGACGCCCGGCGCCTGGTCGTCGTCGCCGCGATCGACAACCTCACCAAGGGCACCGCCGGCGGTGCCGTCCAGTCGATGAACCTGGCCCTCGGCCTCCCCGAGGCCACCGGCCTTTCCACCGTAGGAGTCGCACCGTGACCGTCACCGGGCCCCAGGGCTTCCGCGCCGCCGGCGTCGCCGCCGGGATCAAGGCGTCCGGCGCGCTCGACTTAACGCTGGTCGTCAACGACGGCCCGCTCGACGTCGCGGCCGGCGTGTTCACCCGCAACGTCATCAAGGCCGCGCCGGTGCTGTGGTCGCAGGAGGTGCTCAAGCAGCAGCGGCTGAAGGCGGTCGTCCTCAACTCGGGCGGCGCGAACGCGGCCACCGGCCCCGGCGGCTTCCAGGACACCCACGCCACCGCCGAGAAGGTGGCCGAAGTGCTGCAGGCGGGCGCGATCGAGGTCGCCGTCTGCTCCACCGGCCTGATCGGGGAACGGCTGCCGATGGACGCGGTCCTGTCCGGAGTGGACACCGCGTTCAAGGCGCTCGACGCGAGCGCCGAAGCGAGCCTGAACGCCGCCACGGGCGTGATGACCACCGACTCCAAGCCGAAGCAGGCGTTCGCGAAGCACGACGGCGGCTGGAGCGTCGGCGGCTTCGCGAAGGGCGCGGGCATGCTCGCCCCGAACCTCGCCACCATGCTCTCGGTGCTGACGACCGACGCCGTGGTGGGCAAGGAGGCCCTCGACCGGGCCCTGCGCGCGGCCACCCACGTGACCTTCGACCGCCTCGACGTCGACGGTGGCACGTCCACGAACGACACCGTCCTGGTGCTGGCCTCCGGCGCGAGCGGGGTCGAACCGACCGAAGCCGAGCTCACCGAGCTGCTCACCAAGGTCAGCCTCGACCTCGTCCTCCAGCTGCGCGCCGATTCCGAAGGCGCCACGAAGGACGTCAACGTCACCGTCCAGGGCGCCGAGTCCGAAACCGACGCGATCGCGGTTGCCCGCACGATCGCCGAGGACAACCTGGTCAAGACGGCGCTGTTCGGGTCCGACCCGAACTGGGGCCGGATCGCGATGGCGCTGGGCCGGGTCCCGGCCCGGATCGACCCGGAGACCGTGTCGATCGCGATCAACGGCGTCACCCTGTTCGCCCAGGGGATGCCCGCCGCCGACCGGTCGGAGGCCGACCTCACCGCGCGCGCCATCGAGATCGTCGTCGACCTCGGGGTCGGCACCGAAGCGGCCACCATCTACACCACGGATCTTTCGCACGGCTACGTCGAAGAGAACAGCGCGTACTCCTCATGACCCAGGAGGCACTGATTTCCGCGGACGAAAGACTCGCGACGGCGGCCGAGAAGGCCGGCGTGCTCATCGAGGCGCTGCCGTGGCTGCAACGGTTCCACGGCGCGACGGTGGTGATCAAGTACGGCGGCAACGCCATGATCGACGACGGGCTGAAGGCCGCCTTCGCCGAGGACATGGTGTTCCTCCGGCTCGCCGGCCTGCGTCCGGTGGTCGTGCACGGCGGCGGCCCGCAGATCACCGCGATGCTCAAGCGCCTCGGGGTCGAAGGCGAGTTCAAGGGCGGCCTGCGCGTCACCACGCCGGAGACGATGGACATCGTCCGGATGGTGCTCACCGGGCAGGTCAGCCGCGAGCTGGTCGGGTTGATCAACGCCCACGGGCCGTACGCGGTCGGCATCTCCGGTGAGGACGCCCGGCTGTTCACCGCCGAGCGCAAGCAGGCCACTGTGGACGGTGAACAAGTCGACATCGGGCTCGTCGGCGAGGTCGCCGAGGTCAACCCGGACGCGGTGCTCGACATCGTCAACGCCGGGCGCATCCCGGTGGTCTCCACGGTCGCGCCGGACGTCGACGGTGTCGTGCACAACGTGAACGCCGACACCGCCGCGGGTGCGCTCGCGGCCGCGCTGGGCGCGGAAAAGCTCGTCGTGCTCACCGACGTCGAAGGCCTGTACGCGAACTGGCCCGATCGGTCGTCGCTGATCGACCGCATCCGAGTCGATCGCCTCGAGCCGATGCTGCCCACCCTGGCCAGCGGCATGATCCCGAAGATGGAGGCGTGCGTGCGCGCCATCCGCGGCGGCGTGCGCCGGGCGCACGTGATCGACGGCCGCCTCGCCCACTCGGTACTGCTGGAGGTCTTCACCTCCCGCGGCATCGGCACCATGGTCTTCCCCGAAACGGAGCTCCCGTGACCGACCTCAAGTCCAATGTGGATGGTCAGCGGCACTGGCAGTCCGCCCTGATGGACAACTACGGCACCCCGGCGCTGACGCTCGTCCGCGGCGAGGGCGCGAAGGTGTGGGACGCCGACGGCAAGGAGTACGTCGACCTCGTCGGCGGCATCGCGGTCAACGCGCTCGGCCACGCGCACCCGGCGGTCGTCGAGGCCGTCACCGCGCAGGTCAAGCAGCTCGGCCACACCTCGAACCTGTACGTCAACCCGGTGGCCGTGGAGCTGGCCGAGTCGCTGCTCGACGTCGCCGGGCTCACCGGCCACGGCAAGGTGCTGTTCGTCAACTCCGGCGCCGAGGCCAACGAAGCCGCGCTCAAGATCAGCCGGCTGACCGGGCGCACCAAGGTGGTCGCCGCCGAGGGCGCGTTCCACGGCCGGACCATGGGCTCGCTGACGCTGACCGGCCAGCCCGGCAAGCGCGACCCCTTCAAGCCGCTGGTGCCCGGGGTGGAGCACGTGCCGTTCGGGGACGTCGAGGCGCTGAAGGCGGCCGTCGACACCGAGACCGCGGCCGTCTTCCTGGAGCCGGTGCTCGGGGAGGCGGGCGTCATCCCGGCGCCGGACGGCTACCTGCAGGCCGCCCGTGAGATCACCAAGGCCACCGGCACGCTGCTGGTGCTCGACGAGGTGCAGACCGGCCTCGGCCGCCTCGGCACCTGGTTCGGCTTCCAGCAGGCCGGCGTCGTCCCGGACGTGATCACGCTGGCCAAGGGCCTCGGCGGCGGGCTGCCGCTGGGCGCGGTGATCGGCGTCGGCGCGGCGGGCGACCTGCTCAAGCCCGGCCAGCACGGCACCACCTTCGGCGGCAACCCCGTGTGCTGCGCGGCCGGTCTCGCCGTGATCAAGACGATCGCCGCGGAGGGCCTCCTCGACCACGTCTCGGCGCTGGGCAAGGACATCGCGGCGGGCGTCGAGGCGCTCGGCCACCCGCTCGTCGCCGGGGTGCGCGGCAGCGGGCTGCTGCTCGGCATCGCCCTGCGCAAGCCCGTCTCGGGCGCGGTCGCCAAGGCCGTGCAGGACGCGGGCTACCTCGTCAACCCCGTCGCGCCGGACACCGTCCGGCTCGCGCCGCCGCTCGTCCTCGACGGCGACCAGGCCCAGGGCTTCCTGGCCGCACTCCCGAACGCGCTCGACTCCACCACGAAGGACGCCGACTGATGCTCCGCCACTTCCTCCGCGACGACGACGTCAGTCCCGCCGAGCAGAAGGCCATCCTCGACCTCGCCGACGCGCTGAAGGCCGACCCGCTGGGGAACAAGACCCTTGCCGGCAAGTCGATCACGGCGATCTTCGAGAAGAACTCGACCCGCACGCGGTTCTCGTTCGAGGTCGGCATCAGCCAGCTCGGCGGCCACCCGGTGATCGTCGACGGCCGCTCGATGCAGCTCGGCCGCGAAGAGACCATCGAGGACACGTCGCGGGTGCTGTCGCGGTACGTGGACGGGATCGTGTGGCGGACCTTCGCGCAGAAGCGCATCGAGGCGATGGCGACGGCGGCGTCGATCCCGGTCGTCAACGCGCTGACCGACGAGTTCCACCCGTGCCAGGCGCTCACCGACCTGATGACCATCCGCGAGCGCAAGGGGAAGCTCGAGGGCCTCACCCTCGTCTACCTCGGGGACGGCGCCAACAACATGGCGCACTCGCTGCTGCTCGCCGGCGTCACCGCCGGGATGCACGTCCGCGTGGTCTCGCCGCTCGGGTTCCAGCCCGACCAGCAGGTCATGCTCGACGCCAAGCAGCGCGGCGAGGAGACCGGGGGCACGGCCACCGTCTTCACCGACCCGTACGCGGCGGTCGCCGGCGCCGACGTGCTGGTCACCGACACGTGGACATCGATGGGCCAGGAGAACGACGGCCTCGACCGGGTCGGCCCGTTCCGCGCCCTGCAGGTCAACACCGAGCTGCTGAAGAAGGCCGCGGACGACGCGATCGTCCTGCACTGCCTGCCCGCGCACCGCGGCTGGGAGATCACCGACGAGGTGATCGACGGCCCGGCCAGCGCGGTGTGGGACGAGGCGGAGAACCGCCTCCACGCGCAGAAGGCGTTGCTGGTCTGGCTCTTCGAGGAGAGCCGGCGATGACCAGCAGCCGGGTGGGGCGGCAGGCGCGGATCACCGAGCTGGTGTCCACCATGACCATCCGCAGCCAGACCGAGCTGGCCAAGCTGCTGGCCGCCGAGGGCATCGAGGTCACCCAGGCCACGCTGTCGCGCGACCTCGACGAGCTGGGCGCGGTCAAGCTGCGCGGGCCGGACTCGGGCGCGCCGGTCTACGTCATCCCGGAGGACGGCAGCCCCGTCCGCGGGGTGCAGGGTGGCACGTCGCGGCTCTCCCGGCTGCTCGCGGAGCTGATGGTCTCGGCCGACTCGTCGGGCAACCTGATGGTGCTGAGGACTCCACCGGGCGCGGCGCAGTTCCTGGCCAGCGCCATCGACCGGGCGGCGCTGGAGGAGGTCGTCGGCTCGATCGCGGGCGACGACACCGTCGCCGTGATCGCGCGCGAACCGTTGACGGGCAAGGGGCTCGCCGAGCGCTTCGCCGCCCTCGCCCAACGATCGGCGGACGAAGGACCACCATGATCACGATCGGCGATATCTTCCCGGCCGAGGGCGAATTCCTCGCGCCGGACGAGGTCGTCGTGACCTACGACGGCGGGGTGCCGGTGGCGATCGACGGCGAGACCGTCTCCGTCGCCGAAGCACACCGGATGCTGAGCGCACGCGGTGAAGCACAGAGAATCGGCCGCCGCGAAACCCGCGCCGCGCTCGAACGGCGGGCCTGTCGCGGATATGCCAGTGTCCGCCTGGTCCTGTACGACGGCCGGATCACGGTCGCCTGAACACACGAACACCGAGGAGAAGCGAGAACAGTGAGCGGGAACGAGCAGCCGGTGCAGCTGTGGGGCGGCCGGTTCGCCAGCGGTCCGGCGGAAGCCATGGCCGCGCTGAGCGCGTCGACGCACTTCGACTGGCGCCTGGCGCCCTACGACATCGCCGGGTCCCGCGCGCACGCCCGCGTGCTGCGCAAGGCGGGCCTGCTCACCGACGACGAGCTCGCCGGCATGCTGGCCGCGCTGGACACCCTTGCCCAGGACGTCGCGGCGGGGGAGTTCACCCCGACGATCGCCGACGAGGACGTGCACACGGCCCTCGAACGCGGCCTCCTCGAACGCGCGGGCACCGAGCTCGGCGGCAAGCTGCGCGCCGGCCGCTCGCGCAACGACCAGGTGGCCACGCTGTTCCGGATGTGGCTGCGCGACGCGTCCCGCCGGGTCGTCGCCGGCACGCTCGAAGTCGTCGACGCGCTGGTGTCGCAGGCGAAGCGGCACCCGGACGCGATCCTGCCCGGCCGCACCCACCTGCAGCACGCCCAGCCCGTGCTGCTCGCGCACCACCTGCTGGCCCACGGCCAGGCGCTGCTGCGCGACGTCTCGCGGCTGCAGGACTGGGACGCGCGCACGGCCGAATCGCCGTACGGCTCGGGCGCGCTGGCCGGCTCGTCGCTGGGCCTCGACCCCGAGGCCGTCGCCGAAGAGCTGGGCTTCGCGACGAGCGTCGAGAACTCCATCGACGGCACCGCTTCGCGCGACTTCGTCGCCGAGTTCGCCTTCGCCGTCGCGATGCTCGCGGTGAACCTGTCCCGGATCGCCGAAGAGGTGATCATCTGGAACACCGCCGAGTTCGGCTACGTCACGCTCGACGACGCCTGGGCGACCGGCAGCTCGATCATGCCGCAGAAGAAGAACCCGGACGTCGCGGAGCTGACCCGCGGCAAGGCCGGCCGGCTGATCGGCAACCTCACCGGCCTGCTGGCCACGCTCAAGGCGCAGCCGCTGGCCTACAACCGCGACCTGCAGGAGGACAAGGAGCCGGTGTTCGACTCGGTCGAGCAGCTGGAGCTCCTGTTCCCGGCGATCGCCGGGATGCTCGCCACGCTGACGTTCCACACCGATCGGCTCGCCGAGCTGGCCCCGGCCGGCTTCACGCTGGCCACGGACATCGCGGAATGGCTGGTGCGCCAGGGCGTCCCGTTCCGCGTCGCGCACGAGGCGGCGGGCGAAAGCGTCCGCGTCGCCGAGTCCCGCGGCGTCGGCCTGGACGAGCTGACCGACGAGGAGTTCGAGAAGATCAACCCGGCGCTCACCCCGGAGGTGCGGGCCGTGCTGACCGTCGAAGGCTCGGTGAAGTCGCGCAACGCCCGCGGTGGCACGGCGCCCGAGCGGGTGGCCGAACAGCGCGCGCGGCTCGAAGAGCGCGTCACTGCGGCCCGTCAGTGGCTCAACTGAGGGACTTGCGGAGCTTGGCCCGGACGGCCCGCGTGGCCACCGGGCCGAGCCCGTCCAGGACGTCGACGAGCACGGCCAGCTGCTCCAGCGCGGTCACGGCCTGCTCGGCGCCCTCGGGATCGACGGTCTCGAACAGCGACAGCCCGAGGAACCCCGACGACACGGCGTGAGCCAGCCCGGCGGGGTCCGCCAGCTCGGCCAGCGGCGACCCGGCGAGCACGCGCTCGAGGGCCGTCCGGACCTCGGTGATCCACTTCTCCAGACCCTCGCGGGTCGCCTGGGAGAGCCGCTCGCTGCCCTGCGCCCCGGCCAGCGTCTGGGCCAGCACGGCGAGGTTGCCCTCCGCGCGTTCGGCGACCCGGATCTCGCGGCCCAGCTCCAGGAGGTCGCCGACCGAGTTCACGGCGGCGAAGCGCTCCCGGTAGAGCGAGACCCGGGCTTCGGTCGCGAGGACGCACGCCTGCGCGATGAGCTCCTCGACGCTGCCGAAGTGGTAGAAGATCAGCGCCTGGTTCGCGCCGGCCGCCGTGGCGACCGACCGCGCGGAGACCGCAGTGATGCCCTGGTGCCGGATGATCTCGAGCACGCCGTCCACGAGCTTCTGCTTCGTGTCCCGCGAGCTGGAGTTCCGGCCGGTGCCCATCAGTCCATGACCTTCTCACGAAGTGGCTTGACCGCCCCGCTCACCCCGCCGCCGACGTCGACGAACCGCGCGGCGAAGGCGCCTTCGTAGCCGAACACCGGTCCGAAGCGCGGGTTGACCACCGCGACCTCGATCCGGAACTGCCCGCTCGCCTCGTCGAACCACTCTTCGACCCGCGCGGAGCCGGTGAGGATCCGCGGTAGGCCGGCGCGGACCGGCCCCTCCTGGAGCCGGAACTCGCCGGTGCGGATCCGGAAGCCGCCGTCCGGCCGGGCCGACACCGCGAGGTCCACCGCCAGGTGCTGGTGCGTTCCCAGGTAGTCGACGAGCCCGCGCCCGGGGCTGAACACCATCTGCGCGTCGAAGCGCCTTCGCCGTCTCGGGAATTCGAAGGTGCGCACGAAGGACACCGTCTCGCGGCCGTGCCGTTCCACGTACGGGTAGTTCTCGATGGTGAACGGCACGTTCCGGCCGCAGTCGGGGAACAGGATGTGCCGCGACGACCCGAGCCACAGGAACGGCAGGGTGAAGCCGGGGCCGCGCCAGATCCGGTCCATGACGCCGTGGCCGATCATGCCGCGCCCGGCCGAGAGGGCGAGCCGTTCCCGCATGCGCGGGTGCAGGAACGCGAAGTCGGCGCCGAGCGCGCGCTCGAAGACGCCGGTCATCGCGCCACGACCTCGGCGCGCGGGCGGGTCCGGCCGCAGCGGGCGGCCGAGGGCGCGGTCAGGAGCTGGTCCTCCGGTGGCGTCCCGGTCTCGAGCCAGAGCCGCAGCCGGTCGAACGACCACGCCGTCATCCAGCCGAAGAGCGGGCGGAACATCCGGTCGGCCCGCTGCCCGAAGCGCCCCCAGCGGGTGCCGTAGTCGAAGCCGGTGACGAAGCGGACGCCGTCGCCGACCGGCGTGTAGCGCCAGAACCCGGCACCCGCGCTGATCAGCGACAACGGGTCGGCGGAGGCGAACCGGAGCACCGACGTGCGCGAACCGTCCGGCCAGGTGCGCGACGCCGCGCTCACCCCCACTCCGGTGACGGTGACCCCGAGGAACCGCGAGGCGTAGCGGAAGTGACCGTCGTGCCCGGCGACCGGGCTGATGTCGGCGAAGCGGAGGTCCCAGCGGCGGTGCAGGGCGGGGTCCTGCGTGTGCCGCCACAGCGTGTCCAGGTCCGTGCGGATCACGGTCTCGACGTAGAGCGCCTTCGGTCGCATCTCTCGGCTCCCCTCAGAGTTTGAGCGACTGCTCAAATCGACTGTAGAGAACTTTGAGCGATCGCTCAAGGGTTAGGGTGATCGGCATACCGAGGGAGGAGCACGCTTGAGCGACGCAGGCCGGTTGTTCACTCGTGAGGAGCTGGCGCTCGACCCCGTCGACCTGGCGCACCTGCTGCTCGGCTCGGTCCTGGAGGCCACCAGCTCCGACGGCACGGTCGGCGTCCGGCTCGTGGAGGTCGAGGCCTACCGCGGCGAGGACGACCCCGCGTCGCACTGCTACCGCGGCCGCACCCCGCGCAACGCCGTCATGTGGGGACCCGCGGGCCACCTGTACGTGTACTTCGTCTACGGGATGCACTTCTGCGCGAACGTCGTCGGCACCCACGAGGACATGCCCGGCGCGGTCCTGCTCCGCGCGGGCGAGGTCGTCGAAGGCCTCGACGTCGTCCGCGCGCGGCGTCCGAACGCGCGGGGGACCGGCGAACTCGCGAAGGGCCCGGCCATCCTGACGTCGGTGCTGCGCGTCGACCGCGCGCAGAACGGCGTCGACCTGACCGACCCGGCGTCCCCGGTCCGGCTGCGCGTCGGCGAGCGCGTGCCCGCCGAGCGGATCCGCGTCGGTCCCCGGGTCGGCGTCGCGATGGCGATGGACACGCCGTGGCGCTTCTGGGACGGCGCGTCGCCGGCCGTGTCCACCTACCGCCGTGGCGGGAAGCGCCGGGTCCGACCCGCCGTTTAGTCGGTTGACCTGGTGCGGGAGGATCTACAGGCGTGAGCGAACACATCCTCGACGAGCTGTCCTGGCGCGGCCTCATCGCGCAGTCCACCGACATCGACGCCCTCCGGCGCGAGCTCGACCAGGGTCCCGTGACGCTCTATTGCGGCTTCGACCCCACCGCACCCAGCCTGCACGCCGGCAACCTGGTCCCGCTGCTCATGCTCAAGCGCTTCCAGCGCGCCGGCCACCGGCCGATCGTGCTGGCCGGCGGCGCGACCGGGATGATCGGCGACCCGCGCGACACCGGCGAGCGGACGCTGAACACGCTCGACGTCGTCGCCGAGTGGGCCGGGCGCATCCGCGGCCAGCTCGAGCGGTTCGTCGACTTCGACGACTCGCCGACCGGCGCGATCGTCGAGAACAACCTGAACTGGACCGGGCAGCAGACCGCGCTGGAGTTCCTGCGCGACGTCGGGAAGCACTTCTCGATCAACGTCATGCTCAACCGGGAGACGGTCAAGCGCCGGCTCGAGGGCGACGGCATGTCCTACACCGAGTTCAGCTACCTGCTGCTGCAGTCGCAGGACTACCTGCAGCTGCACCGCAAGTACGGCTGCAAGCTGCAGGTCGGCGGCTCCGACCAGTGGGGCAACCTCGTCGGCGGGGTCGACCTGATCCGCCGGACCGACGGGGCGGGTGCGCACGCGCTGACCGCGCCGCTGGTCACCGACGCCGAGGGGCGCAAGTTCGGCAAGTCCACCGGGGGCGGGAACCTCTGGCTCGACCCGGAGATGACCTCGCCGTACGCCTGGTACCAGTACTTCGTGAACGTGGGCGACGCCGACGTCATCCGCTACCTGCGGATGTTCACGTTCCTGAGTCAGGAGGAGATCGCCTCGCTGGCCGAGGACACCGAGCAGCGCCCCCACCTGCGGGCCGCGCAGAAGCGGCTGGCGGAGGAGTTCACGATCCTCGTCCACGGTGAGGAGCAGACCCGGCAGGTCATCAACGCCAGCCAGGCGCTGTTCGGCCGCGGCGAGCTCGGCGAGCTGGACGAACGCACCCTGGACGCGGCGATGGCCGAGGTACCGAACGGCAAGGTCGACCCGTCCGGTGAGGCGACGATCGTCGACCTGCTGCTCGCCGGGGGACTGGTGGACAGCAAGGGTGCGGCGCGCCGGACGGTCAAGGAGGGCGGCGCGTACGTGAACAACGTGAAGGTCGCCGACGAGGAGTGGAAGCCGTCCCACGAGGACGCGCTGCACGGCAAGTGGCTGGTGGTCCGCCGGGGCCGCCGCAACGTCGCCGGCGTCGCCCTCGGCGGCTGACCGGCTCCGGTGGCCCGAAACAGGGGCCTGACCTGCGGGAACGCGGTTAAGGTACCCCCCTGTTTCGGGCCCTCTCACGGGGTGTAAAGTTCTCCAAGTCGCCAGGGAAACCGAGTGGCCGCCGGGACACGAACCAAGCTCTCGCTCGAAGCGATTGAGTGGGTGTCCCACCAAAAACTGCTAGGAATACTCGCTTCGGGTAAGGCCGCTTGACGGCGGCGCGACTCGGGGTGTGTTGCTTGAGAACTCAACAGTGTGCTAGTGAACTA
>NZ_JBEXVF010000056.1:0-64241 GCF_040629235.1 Amycolatopsis sp. NPDC005961
CTTTCCCTATCTGTGCCCCACTCGGCGCCCTGTGTTGCAAACGCCCCCGCCGCACCCACGTCCGGCGGGGCCCCACTAGCCCTTGTGGTGTCAGGCGCCCGGAGGCACCGGAAGTGCCACACCTGGCAGGCTCTGGTCGTTCGGCACGACGCCGTCGACCAGGTAGGCCTCCACGACCTTGTCCACACCCGCGTTGCCGCCGGCGTAGATCCCGTGGTCACCCTCGCCGGTGATCGTCAGCATCCGCGAACCCGCGAACGCCTTGTGCGCGCGGCGCGCGCCCTCGATCGGCGTCGCCGGGTCGTGCTCCGACTCGACGATCAGCACCGGCGGGACACCCTTGCCGTCCAGCACCGGGAGCGGCGCCGGGGTCTTCTTCCAGAACAGGCACGGCTGGATGAACCAGCCGGCACCCAGGAGCGGCAGCTGCTTGTCGATCAGCTTCTGCGAGTCCTTGATGGCGCTGTTCACCGTGCCGGTCCACGGCCCCTCGTTGCAGGGGATGGTCCAGAACGACGCGTCGTAGGCGTCACCGTCGGTCGGCACCATCAGCGGCTGCGCGCCGGAGGTGTCGGTGCTCTTGTCGGCGGCCTTGACCTTCTGCGCGGCCGAGGACTTCGCCTGCGCCGACGCGGTGCCCTGGGTCAGCGTGCGGACGCTGACCAGGTAGTCCGCCAGGCCCGGGAAGGAGCGCTTCGAGTAGATCGAAGACGCGATGAAGGCGTCCAGGCCGTTGGCCGACACGCTCGAACCGTCGGGCAGGGTGACCGCGCCCTGGGTCAGGACGTAGCGGACCTGCTCGTAGGTCTGGCGGGCCGCCTCGCCGCTGGTGCCGAAGTGGTAGAGCTTGTCGTACTTCGCCATCCACGGGAGGAAGTCCTGCCGCCAGCGGCGCTCGAAGCCGAGCGGCTGCCAGTCGAACGACTTCTGCCAGGTCGTGGTGAACTCCGTCGAGGAGTCGAGCACGAACCGGCCGGTGCGGGTGGGGTAGGCCTGGGCGTAGTGCGCGCCCATCCAGGTGCCCGCCGAGTAGCCGACCCAGTTGATCTTGTCGCGGCCGAGCAGCACGCGCAGCAGGTCGATGTCCTTGACCGTCTGGTCGGTGTTGATCAGCGGGCCCAGCTCGCCGGACTTCTGCTGGCAGGACAGCGCCGCGTACTTCGTCGCCGCGACGATGAGGTTCAGGTTCTGGCGGTCGCGGTCACGCGGGTCCAGGTCCGAGCCGGTGCCGATGGCCCCGCCGCACGTGATGTTCGTGCTCTTGCCGGTACCGCGCGGGTCGAACCCGACGATCTCCTGGTGCTCCCGCAGCTTCGGCTGGTTGCGCAGCCGGGCCGGGAAGTTGCGGCCGGGCGCACCCGGGCCGCCGGGGTTGGTGACGACGCTGGCCGTCGCGTCCTTGGTCGCCTTCAGCCGGCTGACCGCGATGGTCAGGTCGATCTGGGCGTTCGCCTGGTACCAGTTGCGCGGCGTCTTGTAGGTCGCGCACTCCATGTCCTCGGCGCCCGCGGGCGGGGCCGTCGGCAGTTCGGCGGGGACGGCGCACTTGTGCCAGTCCAGCTTCTGGTTCGCGTACTGCTGCGGGATGTTCGTGGAGTTCAGCGGCTGCTTGCCGGCCGCGGCCTCCTGGCCTGCGAACGCCGGCGTGAACCCGGCCAGCAGGGTGCCGGCGATCGCCGGGATCACCACCGCGTAGCGGAGTCGTGTCATACGGTTGCCCCTTATCGGGTTTTCGCGTGCGGAGTCCGGCTATTGATATAGGCCGGGTGAGGGCGGGGCAACCGACGTTGGTCGGCAACGCGGACCGTGGCGATCAAATCGATATCGGACAGACGTGACTCCCTGTCACCCAGGTTCTAAGGTCAGGCGGTCGGTTACGGGAGTGTTAGGTGAGGTCGATGTCGACTGAAAAGCACGACGGAAAGGTGCGCGGGCTGCGGTTCAGCCCGTGGAACCTGCTCCTGATCGTCCCGCTGCTGGTCCTGGTCACGCCACTGTTCAACATGGACGGTCCGCGGCTCTTCGGGATGCCGTTCTTCTACTGGTTCCAGTTCCTCTTCGTCGCGGTCGGCGTCCTCAGCACCTGGATCGTCTACCTGATGACGCGGGACAAGCGGCCGGCCGGTGACGCCCCGGACAAGCTGAGCGTCGACGACCTGGACGAGGGGGACGCTCGATGAGCAACCTGCAGTGGCCCGAACTGATCATCTTCACGATCCTGTTCCTGCTGGTCACCGTGCTCGGGTTCATGGCGGCGCGCTGGCAGCGCGGCGGCGGGCTGGACCACCTGGACGAATGGGGTCTCGGCGGCCGCAAGTTCGGCTCGTGGATCACCTGGTTCCTGCTCGGCGGTGACCTCTACACGGCGTACACCTTCGTCGCGGTGCCCGCGCTGGTGTTCAGCGCCGGCGCCCTCGGCCTGTACGCGCTGCCGTACACGATCGTCGTCTACCCGATCGTGCTGCTCCCGGCGCTGCGGATGTGGTCGGTGTCGCGGGTGCGCGGCTACGTCACCCCGGCCGACTTCGTGCGCGGCCGCTTCGGCTCGCCGATCCTCGCGCTGCTGATCGCGATCACCGGCATCGTCGCGACCATGCCGTACATCGCGTTGCAGCTGGTCGGCCTCGAAGCCGTGCTGCGGACGATGGGCATCAACGGCTCCGGCATCGTCGGGCACCTGCCGCTGCTGATCGCCTTCATCATCCTGGCGGTCTACACCTACCAGTCCGGCCTGCGGGCGCCCGCGCTGATCGCGTTCGTCAAGGACATCCTGATCTACATCGTCATCCTCGTGGCGATCATCTACCTGCCCTCGAAGCTGGGCGGCTGGTCGCACATCTTCGACGCGGCGGCGAAGAAGCTCGGCACGCCGAACCCGGCCACCGGCAAGCCGGCCGGCTCGATCCTGCTGAACGCCAACAACCAGCTGCAGTACGCGACGCTGGCGCTGGGTTCGGCGCTCGCGCTGTTCCTGTACCCGCACTCGCTGACCAGCGTGCTGGCCTCGCGCGGCCGCAGCGTCATCAAGAAGAACATGGTCGCGCTGCCGGCGTACTCGCTGGTGCTGGGCCTGCTGGCGCTGCTCGGGTACGTCGCGATCACGGCGGGCGTCAAGCCGCTGACGAACGCGGCCACCGGCAAGGCGGACGGCAACACGATCGTCCCGGTGCTGTTCGACAGCCAGTTCTCGTCGTGGTTCGCCGGCATCGCGTTCGCCGCGATCGGCATCGGTGCGCTGGTGCCGGCCGCGATCATGTCGATCGCCGCGGCCAACCTGTGGACCCGCAACATCTACAAGGAGTACATCCGCAAGAACGCGACACCGGCCGAAGAGGCGAAGCAGGCCAAGCTCGCTTCGCTGGTCGTGAAGCTCGGCGCGGTGGCCGTGATCATCCTGATCGACCCGCAGTTCTCGATCGACCTCCAGCTCATCGGCGGCGTGCTGATCCTCCAGACGCTGCCGGCCGTGGCGCTCGCGCTGTACACGCGCTGGTTCCACCGCTGGGGCCTGATCGCGGGCTGGGTCGTCGGCATCGGCTGGGGCCTGATCATGCTGTACGGCATCCCCAACCCAGCGAACGGCAAGCTCCACTTCGGCGGGTCGGCGTTGTCGCTCGGCAACCTGTCGATCTTCGGCTGGCACCCGTTCGCGGGTTCGGCGGTCCAGATCTACGTCGGCTTCGTGGCGTTGATCGCCAACCTGGTGGTCGCCGCGATCGTCACGGTGATCGCGCGGCGGATGAAGGTGTTCAACGGCACCGACGAAACCAACGCCGAGGACTACCACGCCGACGAGAACGACAAGGACCTGCGCCCCATCGGGGTCCACTAGTCCACAATGGACAGCTTGCGGACCATCGTCCGCGAGACGAAGTAGAGCACCACGCCGTTGAGCAGGTGCCAGAGGAAGTGCGTGCCGGCCGGGACGTAGTCGCACACGTCCCGGTCGAGCGTGCGCAAGCTCAGTGACAGCGCGAAAACCGCACCGGCCACGGCGAAGTGCGTCCAGTACGCGTCACGGCGGAGAGCCAGCAACGCGGCGAACGCGAACAGCCCGACCAGCGCGGACAGGTAGAGCCCACCCCCGAGCAACGCCGTCACGGCGGTCAAGGCGAGGAACGCGGGCGCGGCGAGCCACGCGAGTTTCGCGCGCACGCCGAAGAACACCCGCGCGAACAGCACGGCGTAGACCAGCACGAACACGAGGATGAACAGCGAGTCCCCGGCCGCGGCCCAGCGCGTCGCGACCAGGTGGAACACCGTGCTGGCGGCGAAGACCAGTCCGATCAGGACGGCGAGCAGCCGCCCGGTCCGGTTCCCGCCGGCCAGCCGCCAGACCAGCACGGCGGCGAGCAGGAAGGCGAGGTTGCTGAGACTGTTGAGCGGCTCACCCCAGAGCCCGGGCCCGACGCGTTCGCAGTACCCGTCGACGTAGTCCGTCACGAGCACAGCCAACCACGACTAGCGTGCGGGGTATGAGCGACGTGAGCCGGTTTCCGGTGGTGGAACTCGAAGACCTGCCCGACGACCTTCGCGAGCGCGTCGGCGCGATCGCGGAAAAGTCCGGGTTCGTCCCGAACATCTTCCGCGCCCTCGGCCACCGCCCGGCCGAGCTGCGCGCCTTCCTCGACTACCACGACGCCCTCATGGAACGCTCCGACGGCTTGAGCAAGGCCGAGCGCGAGCTCGTCGTCGTCGCGACGTCCGGCGCGAACCACTGCACCTACTGCGTCGTCGCGCACGGGGCGATCCTGCGCATCCGCGCCAAGGACCCCGAACTGGCCGATCGCGTGTCGAGCAACCCGTGGCAGGTCGAGCTGGACGAGCGCGGCCGCGCGATCGTCGACCTCGCGCTCGTCCTCGCGCAGGACTCCGCGTCGTTCGGCGAAGGCGACCTCGAAGCCGCGCGCGCCGCCGGTCTCACCGACGACGAGATCTGGGACGTCGGCGCGATCACGGCGTTGTTCGCGATGTCGAACCGGCTCGCGCACCTGACCGCGTTGCGCCCGAACCCGGAGTTCTACCTGCTCGGCCGCGTGCCGCGCTAGAACTCGAGGCGCCAGGTCTCGTCGGTCAGCTTCGGGCCCCAGCCGTCGAAATCCTCTTCGTGGACCAACTCGAACCCGGCCGCGCGGTAGATCGCCCGCGCGGCGGTCAGGATCGACACCGTCGACAGCTCCATCCCCCGGTAGCCGTGCGCCCGCGCGAACTCGACGCACTCGGTGACCAGCCGCTTGCCGACGCCGTGGCCGCGCGCCGACGGCTCGAGCAGCAACAGCCGCAGCTTCGCGGTGTCCGCGTCCGGCCCGCGGGTGCACGCGATGCCGCCGACGCGCTCGCCGTCGAGCTCGGCGATCCAGAACGCCTGCCGCGGGTCGTCGCGCCGCTCGACGAAGTCGGCGACGATGCGCGCGACGAGACCCTCGAACCGGTCGTCGAAGCCGTACTCCCGGCCGTAGAGCGCGCCGTGCCGCTCGATCAACCAGCCGAGGTCACCCGGTCGTGGTGGACGCAGCACGAGCACCGGGTCGCGACGCCGCTCGCCGACGAGGTCGCCGATCGTGCGCATCGCGGCGAGGAGACGCTGCTGGTCTTCGTCGGCGAAGCGGCGCAGCAGTCCGCCGATCTGCTCGGTGGACCGGCGGTTGAGGACGGCGAACGCGTCCCGGCCGGCCGCCGTCGGGCGCACGAGCTGGCGGCGGGCGTCCTCGTCGGACCGTTCGCGCGAGATCAGCCCGCGCGACTCGAGGCGGGCGAGGAGCCTGCTGGCGTAGCCGGCGTCGAGGTCGAGGCGCTTGCGCAGCTCGGTCACCGCCAGCGGGTCCTGGTGGGCGAGCTCGAAGAGCACGCGGGCTTCCGGCAGCGAGTACTCGGCGTCCGCGGGTCCTTCGTCGAGCACGCCGATGACCCCGGTGTAGAGCCGGTTGAAAGCGCGGACCGCGGCCACGCGGTCGGCCGCCTGCGCGTTGTTCATTGACCACCTCAACCAACTTGTTGACGAAGTCAAAGAATACTGCGGGAGCCGGCGGCGGCAAGTGATTTCCGGACCCCGGACATGGGAAACCCCGCGATGCTGCCAGGTCGGGGGTCCGCCAGCATCACGGGGTCGTAGGGGGTATCGACGCCCCTTGGGGCGGCGTTACATCTTCAGCCCTTTGTGGCATAGGTCACTCGAATGGGTGACCGCCGAGGGGTGAAGAGGGGTTCAGCGCATGTAGCCCGAGCGAGCCTGCGCGATCGCGATGAGCTCCTGACGGACCGTCGCGGTCGCGGCGGTGTCGATCGCGCGGTTCAGCGACCGGCGAGTGCGAGCCTCGGCGCGACGAGCACGGAGCTTGGCGGCGATGTTGTTCATCGGTTTCTGCATCCCCTTCGGAGGGTCTTGGTGGCTTGTGCCTCTAGTATGCACCTTTTTTCACAAGGATTCCAACGAATGTCCGGTGACTTGGCACACTCGCCGATGAATCATCGGCAAATCTGGGTATCGACCGGAGGGATCGCGGGTGGCCGCGGTCACCGTGAGGCAACCCGCTAGGGCTTTCTAGCAAAATGTAGTGATTTTCAAATATTCACTTAGGGACGCTCATAGAGCGCGAGACAGCCGGAAAAGCCCAGGTCAGTCGCGGCCGAGCAGGTAGTGGCCGAAGTGCGGCACGGTGAAGGCGATCTGACCCCGCTCGGCGGAGTAGACGAGGCCCTTCTTCATCAGGCTGTCGCGGGCCGGCGACAGGGAGGACGGCTTCCGTCCGAGGAACACGGCGACGTCGGCGGTGCCGGCGGGCTCGTCGCGTCCCTGGGTCAGCTCGGCCATCGCCTGCAGGTACTCCCGCTCGGCGGGCGTCGCGCGTTCGTAGCGCGAACCGAAGAAGCCGACGGCCAGCTCGGACTCCGCCTCGGGCGCCGCGACCTGGACGTCCTTGACCGTGATCGGGTCGGACGGCGCCGCGTCCCAGGCCGCCTTGCCGTAAGCCTGGATGAAGTACGGGTAGCCGCCCGAGGCGTCGAAGAGGGCGTCGAGCGCTTCCGGCTCGATGCCGGCGTCCTCGCGTTCGATCGGCGCCATCACGGCGAAGTCGGCGTCTTCGCGGTCGAGCCGGTCGATGCGCGCGTAGCGGAAAAGACGTTCGGAGTAGGACTTGGACGCCGAGAGCACGGCGGGCACGTGCGGCAGCCCGGCACCGACGACGACGAGCGGCGCGCCGGACTGCGAGAGCTCGTGGCAGGCCGCGCACAACGCGGAGACGTCGTCGGGCTGCAGGTCCTGGATCTCGTCGATGAACACCGCGACGCCGGTCCCGACGTCCGCGGCCAGCTCGGCGACGTCGGTGAACAGCTCGACGAGGTCGATCTCGATGTCCCCGGAGTCCGCGCGGCCCTGCGCGGCGAGCACGTCGATGCCCGGCTGCCAGCGGTCGCGCAGCTTCGCGTCGGCTTTGTTGGCCCGCAGCGCGAACGCCTTGAGCACGCCGAGCACCTCTTCGACCCGATCCGGCGCCCGGTGCCGCACGGCGAGATCCCGGATGGCCCGGTGCAGCGCGGCGGACAGCGGCCGCCGCAGCTCGGCGTCCGGCCGCGCTTCGATCTTCCCCGCACCCCACTTGTGCCGCACGGCCATCGCCCGCAGCTCCCCGAGGAGCACGGTCTTCCCGACCCCGCGCAGCCCGGTGAGCACGAGACTGCGTTCAGGTCTCCCCCGCGCAACCCGCTCCAGCACCACTTCGAACGCCTTGAGCTCACGCTCGCGCCCGGCCAGCTCAGGCGGCCGTTGTCCGGCGCCCGGTGCGAAGGGGTTGCGGATGGGGTCCACTCTGCCAAGTTATCGACGTATCTAGCGCGAGCCCGATATTCCGCCATAGACGGCTAGGCGTGTCGCCGAGGTTCGACCGGATGGCCGTACATAGAGACGAACAGGTCTGCAGCCCTGCTCGTCCCTACCCCCAGCGCGCACTACGACGTCGCGCTAGTCGCTCAGGTTCCGTTCCGCGTAGATCTTCATCGCGTCGCGGACGAATTCCGCGCCCGCACCCTCGAACCCGTAACGCGGATCGTCGACGTACAGCCGGCCCAGCCCCGCGAAGTACCCCGCGGACACCGCGGACACCGCGGACACCGCCGGCTTGAGCCACGCGTGCAGCCGGCGCGTGATCGCCTGGACCTCGTCGGAGTCCGCCGTGAGCCCGGCCGTGTGGGCCGCCCCGAACGCGGCGGCGATGTCCCGCTGCTCCTGCTGGTGGGCCTGCTTCTCCTCCGCCGACAGTGAGCGCCACCACTCGTCGCCCGTCCGGTACGCCGATGCGCCCCAGCGCTCGGTGACCTCCTTTTCGTAGCGGGTGTGGTCGAAGCCGTCGAAGACTTCTTCTGCCATCAGTCGTTCACCTCCCTTCAGTTTCCGTAGCGTCGTCCGGACCGAATCGATCTGCCGCCCGATCCGCCGCTGCTCCTGTTCGAGCAGCTCCAGGTGGGTCTCGAGCGCCGCGACGCGGTCGCGTTGCCCGTCCAGGACCTCCGCGATCGCCGGCAGCCCGAGGCCGAGTTCGCGCAGCAGCAGGATCCGCTGCAGCCGGACGAGCGCCTGCTCGTCGTAGTAGCGGTAGCCGTTGCTGCCGACGCGGCTGGGCTCGAGCAGGCCGACCGCGCCGTAGTGGCGCAGCGTCCGGCTCGTCGTCCCGGCCGAGCGGGCGATGTCCTGGATCGACCACTCCATGCCGTCGACGATAGAAGTTGACGCTGCGTCAAGGTCAACCGCTAAAGCTTTCTAGTGCTCTCTAGTAATACTGCGAGATTCGCGCAGAAACACCGATGAGGGTTCGACGGCGGGACGAGCGGGCACTCAGCGAGTAGGTTCGACCAGGCAGCGGCCCGTACGAGGAAGGCAACGACCGTGATACTCCGTCGACTGGCACGTCCCCTGCTGGCAGCGATATTCGTGAGCGGCGGGATCAATGCGCTGAGGCACGCCGAGGGGCACGCGAAGGCGGCGGAGCCGTTCCTCAAGGGCGCGTTCGACAAGGTCGGTGACGTCGTCCCGGAGCAGGTTCCGCGCGACCCGGTGACGCTCGTCCGCATCGACGCCGGGGTGAAGATCGGCGCCGGCCTCGCGCTCGCCACCGGTAAGGCCCCGCGGCTCGCGGCCGGGCTCCTGCTCGGCAGCCTGGTGCCGACGACGCTCGCCGCGCACAGCTTCTGGACCATCAAGGACCCGGGCGAGCGCCAGCAGCAGCAGATCCAGTTCTTCAAGAACGCGAGCCTGGCTGGCGGCCTGCTGCTCGCGGTCAGCGACACGCACGGGAAGCCGTCGGCGGCCTGGCGCGCGCGTCACGCCGCGAAGGACGTCAGCGCCGCGGCCGGGAAGCTGAGCCGCAAGGCCGAGAAGCGCGCGAACAAGCTCGCGAAGCGCGCCCAGAAGGCGCTCCCCAACTAGAACGCGAAAAGGGCCGCCCCCCGCGAGCGAGGGGCGGCCCTTTTTCGTGCGCGCTACTTCTCCAGGATCGCGGTGACGCCCTGGCCGCCGGCCGCGCAGATCGAGATCAGGCCGCGGCCGGACCCCTTCTCGTGCAGCAGCTTCGCCAGCGTCGCGACGATCCGGCCGCCGGTCGCGGCGAACGGGTGCCCGGCCGCCAGCGACGAGCCGTTGACGTTCAGCTTCGCCCGGTCGATCGCGCCGAGCGGCGCGTCCAGGTCCAGCTTCTCCTTGGCGAACGCCGGGTCCTCCCACGCCTTGAGCGTGGCCAGCACCTGCGACGCGAACGCCTCGTGGATCTCGTAGAAGTCGAAGTCCTGCAACGAAAGCCCGGCGCGCGTGAGCATCCGCGGCACGGCGTACGCGGGCGCCATCAGCAAGCCCTCTTCACCGTGGACGTAGTCGACAGCGGCGGTCTGCGAGAACGTCAGGTACGCCAGCACCGGCAGCTTGTGCGCCTTCGCCCACTCGTCGGTGGCGAGCAGGACGGTCGACGCGCCGTCGGTCAGCGGCGTCGAGTTGCCCGCGGTCATCGTGCCGCCGGGGCCGCCGAAGGCCGGCTTGAGCTTGGCGAGCTTCTCCGCGGTCGAGTCCGCGCGCAGGTTCTGGTCGCGCGCGAGCTTGAGGAACGGCGTCACGAGATCGTCGAAGAACCCGCGGTCGTACGCGGCGGCGAGGTGCTGGTGGCTGGCCGCGGCCAGCTCGTCCTGCGCCTCGCGGGTGATCTCCCAGATCTTCGCGGTGAGCGCGGCGTGCTCGCCCATCGACAAGCCGGTGCGCGGCTCTTCGTTGCGTGGGATCGCCGGGACGATGTGCCCAGGCCGGATCTTCGCGACGAGCTTGAGCCGGTCGCCGAGCGTCTTGGCGGAGTTGAGCTGGATGAGGATCTGCCGCAGGTCCTCGTTGACGGCCAGCGGCGCGTCGCTCGTGGTGTCGACGCCGCCGGCGATGGCCGAGTCGATCTGGCCGAGCGCGATCTTGTTCGCGACGTTGATGATCGCCTGGAGGCCGGTGCCGCACGCCATCTGGACGTCGGACGCGGGCGTCGCGGGCGACAGCTTGCTGCCGAGCACGCTCTCGCGGGCCAGGTTGAAGTCCTTCGAGTGCTTGAGCACGGCGCCGGCGGCGACCTCGCCGATCACCTCGCCCTGCAGCGAGAACCGGCTGACCAGACCGTCGAGCGCGGCGGTGAACATGTCCTGGTTCGACGCCTTCGCGTACGGGCCGTTCGACCGCGCGAAGGGGATCCGGTTGCCCCCGATGATGGCGACCTTGCGCACGGAGGGCGCCTGCTTCGGTTGCTTCTGCCTGGGGGGCATGTCTCCACCTCTCGGTCGTGTCTCTCACACTGTAACCTACTAGCGAGTAGGTTAGACTGCGACGTGACGCAGACTGCACGGGAGGCAATCGATGGCTGACAGGTATCAGCAGTTCACGAAAACCCCGTTGGGGAAGTTCGTGGTGCCGAAGCTCGGCCTGCCCAACCCCGCCACGCTGCGCCGGTACAAGCCCGGGCAACCCGCCCTCGAGGGTCCCGCACTTCTCGGCGCCGCGCCTGGCAGCCGGCTGGAAAAGACCCTTAAGGATCAACTGGCCGACGCGGGCATCGACGTCGTGACGTCGTCGGGTGACCGGCATGCGGCGCTCGTCTTCGACGCCACCGGCGTCACCGACCCCGCGCGCCTGCGCGAGGTCTACGACTTCTTCCACCCGGTGATCCGCAGCGTCGGGCCGTCCGGCCGGGTCGTCGTCCTGGGCACGCCGCCGGAGCAGGTCGAGGGCCGCGAGCGGATCGCTCAGCGCGCTCTCGAAGGCTTCGTGCGTTCCGTCGGCAAGGAGCTGAAGCGCGGCGCGACGGCTCAGCTCGTGTACGTCGCCGAAGGCGCCGAAGAGGCTACGGAGTCGACGCTGCGCTTCCTGCTGTCCGCGAAGTCGGCGTTCGTCGACGCGCAGGTGATCCGGATCGGCGCCGAAGGCAAGACGGCTGTCGCGCCCGCGAACTGGGAGAAGCCCCTCGACGGCAAGGTCGCGCTGGTCACGGGCGCGTCCCGCGGCATCGGCGCGGCGATCGCCGAGGTGCTGGCCCGCGACGGCGCGCACGTCGTCGCGCTCGACATCCCCGCTCAGGGCGCCGACCTGTCGAAGGTGGCGAACAAGATCGGCGGGTCGTCGCTGCAGCTCGACATCACTTCGCCGAGCGCGCCCGCGAAGCTCGCGGAGTACCTGAAGGAGCGTCACGGCGGTGTCGACGTCGTCGTGCACAACGCGGGCATCACGCGCGACAAGACGCTCGGCAACATGAGCGAGAGCGCGTGGGACTCCGTGATCGCGGTGAACCTGGCGTCGCAGCTCGCGGTGAACGACAAGCTGCTCGGCGATCGCGTGCTGAACGAGAACGGCCGCATCATCGGCGTCTCGTCGATCGCGGGCATCGCCGGCAACGTCGGCCAGGCGAACTACGCGACGTCGAAGGCGGGCGTCATCGGCATGGTGAACGTCGGCGCGCCGCAGCTCGCGGCGTACGGCGGCACGATCAACGCCGTCGCGCCCGGGTTCATCGAGACCAAGATGACCGCGGCGGTCCCGCTGTTCATCCGCGAGGCCGGCCGCCGGCTGTCGAGCCTCGGCCAGGGCGGCCTGCCGGTCGACGTCGCCGAGACGATCGCCTGGTACGCGAACCCGGCGTCGGCCGCGGTGAACGGCAACGTGGTCCGCGTCTGCGGCCAGGCCCTGCTGGGGGCGTGAGGTGGCGATCCGCGAACTCGACAGCACGCCGAGCCTGGCGACGCTGTACCCGAAGGCCCTGCTCGGTTTTCGCAAAACGGGCTTTTCGCTGCCCGACACGGAGCTGGTGCGTACGGGCGTGGTCGTCGACCCGGCGCACCTCGCCGCGTACAACACGGTCTGCGGGTTCCGGCTGAGCGACGAGCTGCCGGCGACCTACCCGCACATGCTGGCGTTCCCGCTGCAGATGGCGCTGATGACCGAGTCGGGCTTTCCGTTCCCGCTGCTGGGGATGGTCCACGTGGCGAACCGGATCACCCAGCACCGCGCGCTGCGCCTGGGCGAGCCACTGACGATCCGGGTGCGCGCGGAGAACCTGCGCCCGCACGAGAAGGGCCGTCAGTTCGACGTCGTCAGCGAAGCATGGGCCGGCGACGATCTGGTGTGGGTCGACGTGAGCACGTACCTGCGCCGGGGTTCGGGTTCTGGGTCTGCTGTGCGCCGGGAGCAGCTGGCGCCCCCGACCCCGGACGCGATCTGGCGAGTACCGGGCGACATCGGCCGCCGCTACGCTGAGGTTTCGGGTGACCGCAACCCGATCCACCTGCATCCGCTGACGGCTCGCCTGTTCGGCTTCCCGCGCGCGATCGCCCACGGGATGTGGACGAAGGCCCACGCGCTGGCGGCGTTCGAGGGCCGGCTGCCGTCGGCGTTCACGGTGGACGTCCGCTTCAAGCAGCCGGTGCTGCTCCCGGCCAAGGCGGGCTTCACGACGTGGGCGGACGGCGACGGCTGGGCGTTCGAGCTGTGGAGCAAGGCGAAGCCGCACCTGGAGGGCACGATCACCTCACTCTGACGGCTTCCAGACCTCGCCCTCGATGAGGTCGTTGAAGCCGAGCCAGACGAGGTTCATCAGCCACGACGCGAGCACGCCGTCGGAGATGTCGGGGTGGTCGAGGGCCCAGTCGGCCAGCGACTCGGCCGCCCCGACCAGGGCCGCGGACAGGCCTTCGCCGGAGAACTCGGCCTGCTCGCCGACGCCCTTGCGGGTGCCCGCGGACACGACGAGCGCCGCGACCAGCTGGATCGCACGCGCCCGCATGTCGGTGATCTCCGCGGCGAACGCGCCACCGACGGTCAGCGCCTGGCGGTGCAGCACCGTCCACGACTCGCGATACTCCGAGACGAAGCGGTAGAACGAGCGCAGGCCGTGCCAGAGCTGCATGTCCGGCGGCAGGTCGGGCTGCACGCCGGCCTGGATGGCCTCGAGCAGCCGCGTCGCCTCGCGGCGGATGCACGCACCGAACAGGTCCTCCTTGGACCCGAGGTAGGTGTAGATCATCGGCTTCGAGACGCCGGCGACGTCGGAGATCTCGTCCATCGAGGCCGCGTGGTAGCCGTGGCGCGAGAACACCTGGACGGCCGCGTCCAGGATCTGCCGCTCGCGCACGGCGCGTGGAAGCCGCCGGGCCCGCTCGGGCGGACGCTGATCATCCTCTGACACGCTGGACCTCCCTGTTGCTGCCCGGAGACGGTACCGGGCGTTGCCCCGGGAGGGTGATTTCGGCACGCTTGCCCGCCTACCTACTGGCGGGTAGCCTACGTGTGAGTAACTTGAGAGGGAGTGACCATGGCCGACAACGCCGGGATGACCAGCGCAGATCAGGTCGCGGAGCTCCGTGGGGCGGCGCTGCTGAACGCGCTGGAGCGCCTCGACCCGCTCGGCCCCGAGGCGCACGCCCTCGACGTCAACGCCCTTGCCGACGCGGTCGACCCGCGCGACCTCGGCAAGGACGACTTCCGAAGACTCCTGAACGCACTGCTTCGCCTGGCGGAGCGCGCCCCGGCGTTCGACCTGAGCAAGGTCGACCCGGCGCGCTTCGCGGCACTGGTGTCTTCGGCATCCCGCGCGCAGCTGGAGAGTGTCGTAGCGGAACGTCCCCTGCGCGAGCGGGTCCTGGACGAGATCTTCGCCCGCATGGGCGCGCACATCCGGCCCGAGAGGGCCCGCGACCTGCACGCGGTGGTCCACTGGCGCCTGTCGGGCGGCATCGGCGAAGGCGGCTACGACCGCTACGAGACGGTGATTTCGCACGGCTCGTGCACGGTGAGCCGCGACATGCGCTCAGCACCCCGGGTCACGATCACGATCGCCCCGGCGGACTTCTTCCGCCTGATCACCCACCAGGCGACGCCGGCGGTGTTGTTCGTCACGGGAAGAATCAAGGTCAAGGGTGATTTGGCCTTCGCGGCCGGGCTGATCGGATACTTCGATCTCCCGCACCCCGTATAGTCCGTCGCTGTGCCCCGAAAAGCGAAATGGCGCCTTTCCCGGCCCCGCAGCAGTGTTCGTGGCGGCCACGCGGTCAACGCGTTCGCGGAGAAGCTGGTCATCGCCAACCTGACGCCCGAGCAGTTCATCCAGGTCCTGGAAACCCTGCACATGCTGGGCTCCGCGGGTGCGGGTATCGAGCTGAGCTCCCTGTCGACGGACGTGCTGGTGGACGTGGTCGGACGAGCCTCACGCGACCAGCTGAAGGCGATCGCGGCGCACTCCGAGTTGCGCGCGGTGTTCCTGGACGAGATATTCCGCCGAATGTCCGAGCATTTCTTGCCGGAACGAGCACGCCACGTGGACTTCGTGGTTTCCTGGCGCTTCTCGGAAGGAACCGGAGAGGACGGCTACGACCGTTTCCAAACGGTGATCGAGGACGGCTTGTGCGTTTCTTCGACGGACCTGTCCCGCACCCCGGACACGACGATCACGCTGTCGGTGGACGACTTCATCAAGATGGCCACGGGCAACGCCGCGGTGGCGGCGATGTTCGTGACTGGGCGAGTGAAGGTGAAGGGCGAGTACGCCCCGGCAGTGCGGTTCTCCAGCTACTTCGACATCCCTAGGCCATCCGTGGACTAGCTGTCGCGCGTTGGTGACACCAAACTGTCGGTGTCCACCTTTAGGGTGGATCCATGAGCGGTCCTGATGTTGGCAGCGTGCCGGAGATCTTCTTGGAGCCTGGTCGGGTCTGGGGTGCTGTCCCCGGCGTCCCGGAAGGAACCACCTTCTCGAGCCGACGCGAGGCGTACGACCGCGGAGTGCACTTGGCTCTGCAGGCAGGCATCGTCGGCGTCGCGCGGACCTGTGCAGCGTCGATCGTGCTTTCCGGCGGGTACGAGGATGTCGACGGCGGCGATTGGATCTTGTACACCGGCCACGGCGGCCGCAAAAACCGCAAGCAGGTCGATCACCAGACCTTCAGCGACCCGGGAAACGCTGCGCTCGTGGCGAGCCGGGTGCATCAGACACCTGTCCGGGTTGTGAGGGGCTCCGAGGCGGAGTTCGGGCCAGACGAGGACTACCGGTACGACGGATTGTTCCTGGTGAAGGATTCGTACTACGAAGTCGGTGGCGACGGCTTCAAGATGTGTCGCTTCCTCATGGTCAAGTATGGCTCACGGGTGGATATCAATTTTCCGGACATGGTCATCGAACTTTCACCTGTCGAGAAGCATTCGATGAAACCAGTGGGTAAAAGTAAGCCGGCTCGCCGAAAAGCGGTAACCAGGCCCATCGTTCGCTCGCCCGAAGTTTCGGACTTCGTCAAACAGGTCCACGACGACACGTGTCAGATGTGTGGTATCAGGTTGGTCGTTAAGGGGCAGGGATTTTCGCAAGGGGCGCACATTCGTGCTCTTGGTGGTGTTCAGGCCGGCCCCGATGTGCCCGAGAATGTTCTTTGTCTATGTCCGAATTGCCACTCCCTGTTTGATCTGGGGGCAATCCTAGTTCAGCCTGATCATTCCTTACAATATAACGGAATGAGTGTCGGAAAGCTTCGGATGGACGACCAGCACTTCGTCGACGACAAGTACCTCACGTTCCATCGTGAGATTCACTCTTGATCAGTTCTCGACGACTCGGCCTTCGATCACCGTCGGCTGCTCCCGTCGCGGTTCCGCTGGAGGCACCACTTCGCTGTCCACCACCATCACCGGCCCCCGGCGCTGGTTGGCGAACCGCACCGCCCGCTTCTCGATCCGGCGAAGCCACAACCGCCGAGCCACCGCGCGCGATGGCGGCAGCATCAGCAGCAACCCCAGCACGTCGCTCACGAACCCCGGCACCAGGATCAGCACCCCGCCGAGCGCGACCAGCATCCCGTCGGTGAGTTCCTTCTCCGCCGGCTGCCCGGCCCGGGCGGCGGACATGAACGCCCGCATCGCCTTGGCGCCCTCGCGGCGGGCCAGCCAAGAGCCGATGAACGCGCCGGCCAGGAGGAGGCCCAGCGTGCCGAGCACGCCGACGGCCGAACCCACCGCCCAGATCGCGGCGATCTCGGCGAAGACGTACAACAAGAACGCGACAGCCATACCCGCACAACGAACGACCTGTCCGATTTGCTCCCGGCCCGCCGAGCCACCCGCTAGTCTCACCCCTCGTGTCCGACTGGCTCCGCTGGCTCCTGATCGCGTTGTGCCTGGTCGCGGCCTTGCTCGTGGTCTGGCGCGGGCGTCGTCAGCGGCGGACGTTCTTCCCTGGGCTCACCTGGACGCGGCGGAAGCCGGAACGTCGCCGGCGCGGGATGGTCGTCTCCGTTCTCGGCTGGCTGGTCGTGGCCTTGGTCGTTGCCGGAGCGACCGGCGGTGGCCTGCTCTGGTTCCTCGGCTGGCCGCGGCTGCCCGACGCCGGCCAGTTCGACGTTGCCCAGGTGCTCGACCTGCTGAAGATCGCGCTCTCGGTGGTTGCCGGGTTCGGTGGGGTGGTGCTGCTCGCCGTCAACTACCGGAAGCAGCGCGTGGCCGAAGACGAGCACGACCTGGCCATCCAGCGGGCGGATCGCGAGGTCGTCCAGAAGTTCAACGAACGGTTCGGCAGCGCGGCCGAGCAGCTCGCGCACGACAGCCCGGCCGTCCGGCTGGCCGGGGTCTACGCCATGGCCGGTCTCGCCGACGACTGGGCCGACAAACGTCAGGTCTGCGTCGACGTCCTCTGCGGCTACCTCCGGATCATCCGCGAAGCCGCCGGCGAGGTCGAGGTGCGGGAGGCGATCCTGCGCGTGATCCGCGACCGCACCCGCCAGAGCGGGGAACGGTCCTGGTCCGCGCTCGACTTCGACTTCACCGGTGTCACCATCGAGAACGCCGATTTCGCGCGGCGCAAGTTCAGCGGCGAGGTCCTGTTCGACGGCGCGGAGTTCGTGGGTGGCGTGGCCTCCTTCGCCGGCGCCGAGTTCGGGAAGCTGAGCTTCCACGGCGCCCGGTTCTCCGCGGGCGAAACGAACTTCGGCGGAATGACCGTCACCGGCGGCAAGGTCGAATTCGTCGGTGCCGAGTTCGCGGGAGAAACCGTCGACTTCGCCGACGGGTTCCTGCAGTCGTCGTCGATTGCCTTCTTCCGTTGCCGGTTCGCGGCACCGCGGGTCGACTTCTCGCAGCTGGACTTCACCTTCGGCCGGTTGCTGTTCGACCGGTGTGACTTCGCGGACCTCGAGCTCGACCTCTCGATCGGTCTCGACGCCCAGCCGTTCTCCCTGGTGCCGGTGCTCGCCGAGAACTGCCGGTTCGAGCGGTGCCGGATCGAGCTGGGCCGCGGCGGCCAAGGGGTCAAGCTCGCGGACTGCGTGCTCGACACCGTGACCGTCGCCGACACCGGGGAGTACCCGCAGGCGCACCCGTGGCCGGGCAACGAGCTGCGCGGCGGCACCTCGCTGCCCGGCCACTACGCGACGGCCTAGCTCGGCACCTCGTCCAGGTACGCCTGCGCCTGGAGCGTGAACAGGTCCGCGTACCCGGCCTTCGCCGCCATCAGCTCCTCGTGCGTTCCGTACTCCGCCACCTTTCCGTGGTCCAGCAGCAGGATCCGCTCCGCCTGCCGCACCGTCGAGAACCGGTGCGAGATGTACAGCGTCGTCCGCCCCTCGGACAGCTCGCGCAGCCGCGAGAACAGGTCGTGCTCCGCCTGCGCGTCCAACGCCGACGTCGGCTCGTCCAGGATCAACAGCGGCGCCTCGCGCTGGAACGCGCGGGCCAGCGCGATCTTCTGCCACTCGCCGCCTGACAGGCTGACGCCCTGGTCGAACCAGCGGCCCAGTGGGCTGTCGTAGCCGGAGGGCAGCCGCTCGATGCGCTCGTCCGCGCCCGCTCGGCGGGCCGAGTTCTCGATGTGGGGACGGTCCTCCAGCCGGGTCAGGTCGCCGAGGCCGATGTTCTCCGCCGCTGTCCCTTGGTACGTCACGTAGTCCTGGAACATCGCGCTGATCCGGGTCCGCAGTTCCACCGGGTCGTACTCGCGGATGTCCACGCCGTCCAGGAGGATCCGGCCGGCGGTCGGGTCGTAGAGCCGGCACAACAGCTTGAACAGCGTCGACTTGCCCGCGCCGTTGCGGCCCACCACCGCCACCGTCTCGCCCGGGCGGATCTCGAAGCTGACGTTGTCCAGCGCCGGCTCGTCCGCGCCCGGGTACGCGAAGGTCACCGAATCGAACTCGATGTGACCGTCCACGACGGACGGGAAAGCGCGCGGGGACGAGGGCGCCGTGATCTCCGGCTTCGTGTCCAGGAAGCGGTACAGCGTGTCGAGGTACAGGTTGTTCTCGTACATCCCCGAAAACGCCGTGAACAGCCCGGACACCGACGCCTGCACGGACGTCGCCGCGGCCGTGTACAGCGCCAGGTCGCCGAGCGTCAGCTCCCCGCCGACCGCCTTCAGCGCGATGTACAGCGCGATCGCCGAACCCGCGAGCGTGCTCAGCAGGCCCCAGGACGTCGAGCTGAGGTTGCGGTTGATCGTCAGCTTCCGCTGCCGCTCGTACGACACGAGGCCGAGCCGGCGGAACCGGTCGACGAAGTACGGGCCAAGCCCGAACAGCTTCGTCTCCTTGGCGTACGTGTCCGTCGTGACCAGCGAAGACAGGTAATCCATCCGCCGCTTGATCGGCGACATCAGGAACGTCAGCCAGAACGCGCGCGAGCCGTACTTCGACTGCGAGATGAACGCCGGAATCGGCGCCAGCAGCGCGACCAGCGCCAGCAGCGGGCTCACGGCCACCAGCAGCGCGATCATGCTGCCGAACGTGATCAACGTCCGGACGAGCCCCAGCGCGGAGTTCATCATCGACAGCGGCCGCGTCGGCGCCTCCTGGGCGGCCTGGCGCAGCATGTCGTACGACGTCGAGCCCTCGAAGTACGCGAGGTGCAGCTCGCTCGCGTGGGCCATCACCTGGTGGCGGATGGTCAGTGTCATGCGCTCCTGCAGCAGCGACTGCGCGATCGACGTCATGGCGCTGCTGATCGCGGTCGCGGCGAGCACGCCGAACTGGAACAGCGCGACGTTGACGATGTCGGCCGTCGTGCCGCGGTGCTGGATCGCCGCGACGACGGAGTCGAGAAGCAGCTTCGCGATGTACGCGGTCACCGTCGGCAGGAGGCCCGACAGCAACGTGATCAGCGCCAGGAGGATCGTCAGGACCGGGCTGGCCTGCCACGTCAGCCGCACGACCTTCGGCAGGCCGCGGACCGTACCGGCCACGGACGTCTTTGCGCGCTTGAGCCGCGAGCGAAGGTCTTTCGGCTGGTCTTCCGGCTTGGGCTCGGGGATCTCGACCGGCCCGGTGAGCCCGCTTTCCGGGACCGTCGACGCGTGCCGCCGTCTTCCTCGCCGAGCCAGCATGAACTCCATGCCGCCCCCACCGCCCGGGATCATTTGGCCTCCACGGCGCCGTGCAGGAAGACGTCGACCACCTGGCGCGTGGTGGCGGGGTCGTCGAGCGGTGCCATTCGCCGGCCACCGAACAACAGGGTCAGGAACAGTGCGGCCAGCTGCTCGGGCGTGAGCCGCAGCCGGTCTTTGTCGGGTTCGAACAGTTCGGTGATCGCGCCGCGCATGGCGGCCATCGACTCGCTGCGGCCGCCCTTCCACGTGCCGCGGCGCTCCTTGAGGCGCTGTTCGGGGTCGCGGTGCTTGTGCCGGCCGGACGCGTGCAGCGCCCCCATCAGCGCGCCCATCCGCTCGAGGTGCGCGCCGAGCGCGTCGGCGGCCTCGACGAGGCGCTCTTCGAGCGGCTGCTCGATGGGGATCTCGGCGATCGCGTCGAGCACGTGGTCGGGCCGCAGCGCCTCGGCGGTGCAGGCGTCGAACAGCTCGTCCTTGTCCTTGAACGCGCGGAAGATGGTGCCCTCGCCGATGCCGGCGGCTCGGGCGATCTGGCTGGTCGTGACGCCGGTTCCGTGCTCCATCAGCAGGGGCAGCACCGCGTGCACGATCATGGCGCGCCGGGCTTCGACGCTCATGCCCGGCGCTCTCCGCCGGGTTTCGGGTGCTGGTGTCATGCGACCAGTGTGCGGAGTGAGCACTCACTCCGTCAAGTGAGTATGCCGGAGGCGAACACGTAGAGGGCCGCCCCGAAGCTCCGGGACGGCCCTCTACCTGCGAAAACTCAGTAAGTCATCGCCATGGCCGGGTCGGCCAGCAAGGCGCCGACGTCGGCCAGGAACTCCGAACCCTGCTGGCCGTCGACCACGCGGTGGTCGAAGCTCAGCGACAGCTGGAGGACCTTGCGGACCTTGATCTCGCCGTCCACCACCCACGGCTGGTCCTTGATCGCGCCGAGGCACAGGATCGCGGACTCGCCCGGGTTGATGATCGGCGTGCCCGTGTCGACGCCGAACACGCCCACGTTGGTGATCGTGATCGTGCCGTTCGCCATGTCCGCCGGCGACGTCTTGCCCTCGCGGGCGACGTCGGTCAGCGTCGTCAGCGCCTGAGCCAGCTCCTTCAACGAAAGAGAGTCGGCGTCACGGACCTTGGGCACGATCAGGCCGCGCGGCGTCGCCGCCGCGATCCCGAGGTGCACGTAGTCCTTGAAGACGATCTCCTGCGCGGCCTCGTCCCACACCGCGTTGATGTCCGGCGTGCGCTTCGCCGCCAGGCACACGGCCTTCGCCGCGAACGTCAGCGGCGTGACCTTCACTCCGGCGAACTCCCGCGACTTCTTCAGCTTCTCGCGGAACTCCAGCATCGGCGTGACGTCGATGGTCAGGAACTCCGTGACGTGCGGAGCGGTGTACGCGCTCTGCACCATCGCCGCCGCGGTCATCTTGCGGACGCCCTTGATCGGCACGCGCCGCTCGCGGGTGGCGGGGTCGTAACCGGTGTCCACAGTGGACGCGGCGGGCGCCACGACCGCACCGTTCGCCGCGCGCTCGACGTCGTCACGGGTGATGACGCCGCCCGAAGCGGTGCCGGTCAGCGCGTGCAGGTCGACGCCGAGGTCCTTCGCCAGCTTCCGCACCGGCGGCTTCGCCAGCGGGACGTACCCGCCGCGCGGAGCCGCGACCGGGGCGGGCGCGGGAGCCGCGACCGGGGCGGGCGCGGGAGGAGCGACGACAGCGGCGGCCGGAGCGGGAGCGGCCGGCGCCGCGCCTTTGCGAGCCCGCCGCTGCGTCACGACGGCCTTGGAGCCGTAGCCGACCAGCGGCTTCATCTCTTCTTCCTCGGCCGGAGCCGAAGCGGGAGCCGAAGCGGGAGCAGCGGCCGGTGCCGGAGCGGCCGCCCCACCGGGGTCGACGTCGATGGTGAGGATCGCGGTGCCGACCTCCACCGTCTGCCCCGGCTCGACGTGCAGCTCCGTGACCACCCCGGCCCACGGGATCGGCAGCTCGACGGCGGCCTTCGCGGTCTCGATCTCGACCACGATCTGGTTGACCGTCACCGTGTCGCCCGGCTTCACGTGCCAGGAGAGGATGTCGGCTTCGGTCAGCCCCTCGGCCGTGTCGGCCAGGGGGAACTGTTTGTACGTAGGCATTGCGCGGAGATCCCCCTTACCAGGCGAGCGAGCGGTCGATGGCGTGCAGCACCCGGTCCAGGTCGGGGAGGTAGTGCTCCTCGAGCTTGGCCGGCGGGTACGGCGTGTCGAACCCGGTCACCCGGAGGACGGGCGCTTCCAGCGAGTAGAAGCACTCCTGCTGGACGCGCGCGGCGATCTCCGACGTCAGCGACGACTCGGACGGCGCCTCCGACAGCGCGATCAGCCGGCCGGTCTTGCGCACCGACTCGAACACCGGGCCGAGGTCCAGCGGCGAGAGCGTCCGCAGGTCGATGACCTCGAGGGACTTGCCCTCGTCCTCGGCCGCGGCGGCCGCGTCGAGCGCGACCTTCACCGACGGGCCGTACGCGACGACCGTGGCCGTCGTTCCCTCGCGGACGACCTGCGAGGAGAACACCGGGGACGGCGTGCCGTCGGTGTCGATCTCCGCGCGCAGCGCACCCGAGTGGTACAGCCGCTTCGGCTCGAAGAACAGGATCGGGTCGTCCGACCTGATCGCCTGCTGGATGCCCCAGTAGGCGTCCACGGCGTTCGAAATCGAAATGACCTTCAGGCCCGGGATGTGCGCGAACAGCGACTCCGGCGACTCCGAGTGGTGCTCGACCGCGCCGATCCCGCCGCCGAACGGCACCCGGATCACGACGGGCATCTTGATCTTGCCCTGCGTCCGGTAGTGCAGCTTCGCCAGCTGGGACGAGATCTGGTCGAAGCCCGGGAAGATGAAGCCCTCGAACTGGATCTCGCACACCGGCCGGAACCCGCGCACGGCCAGGCCGACCGCGGTGCCGATGATGCCGGACTCCGCCAGCGGCGTGTCCAGCACGCGCTGCTCGCCGAAGTCCTTCTGCAGGCCGTCGGTGATCCGGAAGACGCCGCCGAGCTTGCCGACGTCCTCGCCCATGATCAGGACCTTGGGGTCCTCTTCCATCGCGCGCCGGAGGCCGAGGTTGAGCGCCTTGCCGATGGTGAGTTTCTGGAGGTCGGTCATCAGTGCTCACCCGCCGATACGAAGCCGTCGAGGTAGGAGAGGAACTCTTCGCGCTGCGCTTCCAGCACCGGGTTGCCCTCGGCGTAGACGTTGCTGAAGATCCGCTCGGGCGGCGGCTCCGGCATGTTGAACGTGTACTCGCGCAGGTCGGCGGCGAAGGCGTCGGCCTCGGCTTGGACCTGGTCGAAGAAGTCGTGGTCGGCGCCGCCCTTGCGGGCCAGGAACGCCCGGACGCGCTCGATCGGGTCCTTGAGCTTCCACTCTTCGAGCTCGTCGGAGAGCCGGTAGCGCGACGGGTCGTCGGTCGTCGTGTGCGCGTCCATCCGGTAGGTGAACGCCTCGATCAGCACCGGTCCGTTGCCGTGGCGGCACTCGTCGAGCGCCCAGCGGGACACCGCGAGGCAGGCCAGGACGTCGTTGCCGTCGACGCGGATGCCGGGGAAGCCGTACCCGCGGGCGCGCTGGTAGAGCGGCAGGCGCGACTGGCGCTCGGTCGGCTCGGAGATGGCCCACTGGTTGTTCTGGCAGAAGAACACCAGCGGGGCGTCGTAGACCGCGGCCCAGACGAATCCTTCGTGGACGTCGCCCTGCGAGGTCGCGCCGTCACCGAAGTAGCAGATCGTGGCTTCGCCGTCGTCGTCGCCGACTTTGCCCTCGAACTTCTGGCCCATCGCGTACCCGGCGGCGTTGAGCACCTGGTTGCCGATGACGATGCAGTACGGGTGGAAGCCGTGAGCTTTGTAGTCCCAGCCGCTGTGGTCGGTGCAGCGGAAGATGCCCAGCAGGTCCTTCATGTCGACCCCGCGCGCGTACGCGACGCCGTGTTCGCGGTAGCTGGGGAACGCCATGTCGTTCTGCTTCAGCGCGCGGCCCGACCCGATCTGCGCGGCCTCCTGGCCGAGCAGCGGGACCCAGATGCCGAGCTGGCCCTGGCGCTGCATCGCGTTGGCTTCGCGGTCCGCGCGGCGGACGAGCACCATGTCGCGGTACAGGCCGCGCAGGGCTTCGTCGTCGATGTCGTCGACGTACTTGTCGAACTGGGGTGACGGGACCCGTTCGCCTTCGGGGGTGAGCAGCTGAGTCAGCTCAGCGCCACCTTCGCTGGTCGCTCGCAATCCGGCGATCACCTGCTCGGGGGATGGCTGGGCCGCGACGGCGGCCGGCCCGTCTCCAGGCTCCGGGTGCGTCCACTGTTCGGACGGCATGGGCGGTACTCCTCGGTGTCGGTGCCTCTGGCGGCCGCTTGTGGCGACCACAGCGACTGCACCGGCGGGGACCAGCGGCTCGGGTCTCCGAAGCGCTCGGTCACCGTCGGCGTTGACGGTTCACGCCGACATCCTGGCACGAAGGTCGTGGCTTTGGTCAGTGACGGTTGCTGATTTGTTGCTGAGAAAGGGGCTCTGAACAGGGAAAACGTTAGGAAGCCCGAGCATCGGACCTACGAGAGTAGGGAATCGGTCCGCGCGCTCACCAGGCGTGGCCGCACGAGCACGTGGCCGTGCGCCTGCGTGATCACCCACTCCGGGGACGACGTTGTGATGTGCCGCACGCCCGTAGCCCCGTGGCACGATGGGCGCCGTGGAGCAGAAATCCGTTCGTGAATCCGTCGTGACGTCGTGGACCGACGACGTCATCCCGAGTCTGTCCGGGCTGGTGGCCATCCCCGCCTTGTCCCCGGCCTTCGACGCCGAGTGGGCGACGACCGGTCACCTGGCCGCCGCCGTCGAGCACGTCCGCGAGTGGATCGCCGCGCGCGACCTGCCCGGGGCGACCCTCGACGTCGTGCAGCTCGAAGGCCGCACTCCCCTGTTGCTCGTCGACGTCCCGGCGACCCCGGGCGCGGCGGACCGGGGCACCGTCCTGATGTACGGCCACCTCGACAAGCAGCCCCCGGTCGGCGGCTGGTCCGAAGGCCTCGGCCCGTGGACCCCGGTGATCCGCGACGGCCGGCTGTACGGCCGCGGGTCCGTCGACGACGGCTACTCCGGCTACGCGGCGACGACGGCGATCGAAGCCGTCCACGCCGCCGGCGGTGAGCACGCCCGGATCGTGGTGCTCCTGGAGACCGGCGAGGAGTCCGGCAGCCCCGACCTGCCCGCGTACGTCGAGCACCTGGCCGACCGCATCGGCGCGGTGTCGCTGGTGATCTGCCTCGACGCCGGCGGCAGCGACTACGAGCGGTTGTGGCTGGTCACGAGCCTGCGCGGGATGCTGCACCTCGACGTCACCGTGCAGCTGCTGGCCTCGGCCCAGCACTCGGGCATCGCGTCGGGCGTCGTCGCCAGCTCGTTCCGCGTGCTGCGGAAGCTGATCGAGCGGCTCGAGGACAGCGAGACCGGCGAGCTGCTGCTCGACGAGCTCAAGGTCGACGTCCCGGCGGACCGGCTGGCCGAGCTCAAGGCCGTCTCGCAGGACTTCCCGGAGGCGCTGTCGAAGGCGTTCCCGCTGGTCGAGGGTGGTCGCGTGATCACCGAGGACGCGCTGGAGCTGATGCTCAACAACGCGTGGCGCCCGACGCTGTCGATCATCGGCGCCGACGGCTTCCCGAAGCCGGCCGACGCGGGCAACGTCCTGCGTGAGAGCACGACGTTGACGCTGAGCTTCCGCCTCCCGCCGACGGCCGACGCCGAGAAGGGCCTCGAAGCCGTGAAGCGGGCCCTGACCACCGACGTCCCGTACGGCGCGAAGGTCACCTTCGGTCACAACCCGCAGGCGGAGGACGGCTGGAACGCGCCGGCCGAGTCGCCCTGGCTGACGGCGGCCCTGCGCACGGTCAGTGACGAGGTGTTCGGCCGGCCGCACCGCGCGACCGGCATGGGCGGCTCGATCCCGTTCATGGGCTTGCTCTCGCGCAAGTACCCGGAGGCGCAGTTCCTGGTCACGGGCGCGTGCGGGTCCGACTCGAACATCCACGTGCCGGACGAGTGGCTGCACCTGGACCACGCGCAGCGGGTCACCGAAGCCGTGGCGCACATCCTGGACGCCCACGCCCGAGGCTGAGGTCTTCCCGAGCCGGCGCGTTCCCACCTGGGGACGCGCCGGCTTTGTGTTGCCCGGATCGAGTGTACGTATTACGCTGTAATACGTTGACCTTGTGGAAGGCGAGCTGTACGACGGGATCCCGCTGGAAATCCTGCCGTTGGAGGTGGTGCAGGTACCCGACTCCGAGCACCTGCGGCGGTCACTGCGTTACCCGGGCGCCCTGGACATCGCGCCGGAGCACGCGATGGAGGCGGTGTTCGATCCGCGCCGGTTGATCGGCCGCGATCCCTCGTCGAGGACCGGCGAGTCGATCCGGGTGGTCGGTCACTCGGCCGGGATGGCGCGTTTGCTGGTGGTGGTTCTTCTCCCGGACCGGCATCCGCCGAACGGGGTCTGGCGCGTGGCGACGGCTTGGCCAGCGGACAAGCGGGCCCGGCAGGTTTATCAAGGACTTTGGGAGGTTTCGTGACCACGAACGAAGAACTTCTCGCTCGCGTGGCAGAGGCCGCGGAGGCCGATCCGGACGCCGACGCCGAGGTCGGCTGGGTGCGGCACCAGCGGCCGTCCAAGAACCCGACCGCGGTTTACAGCGTGCGCATCCCCGTCGATCGGATCGAGGAGCTGCGGCAGCTCGCCGTCGCACGGAACGTGCAGCCGACCGCGTTGATCCGCACCTGGGTGCTCGCTCAGCTCGACGCCGCGAAGAGCGGGGACGAGGACGCGCGGCAGTGGGAGAACGAAGTCCGCGCGACCATCGACCACCTGCGAACCCTGCTCGACGCGCGAGGGGCGGGCGCCGAGTCCGCCTAGGCCAGCCGGGTCAAGTGGACGGACACGTCCAAAGTGGACTGCCCACCGCCCGTGAAGATCCCCTTCAGCGGCGCCACATCGGCGTAATCCCGCCCCATCGCCACCCATACGTGCCGCGGGCCGACCGGAATCGCGTTCGTCGGGTCGTACGCCCACCAGCCGCCGGTCCAGACGTCGACCCACGCGTGCGACTCGCCCTCCACCACCTCGCCGAGCTTCGCGGCCGGCTTCGTGTGCAGGTACCCCGACACGTACCGGGCCGGGACGCCGATCGCGCGCAGCATCACCAGCGTCACGTGCGCGAAGTCCTGGCACACACCCTCACGCGCCTGCCACGCGTCGGTCGCCGTCGAGTGGACGCCGGTCGTGCCCGGTTGGTACTTCAGCTGCTTGTTCACCCACTCGCACACCGCCAGCACCGACTCGGCCGGATCCAACCCGGTCCGCAGCGCGCGAGCTTCGCGCGCCAAGGCGGCGTCGCGCGGGGTGTAGTCGGTCGGGCTCAGGTACTCCGTCCGATGATCGATGACCGTCTCCGAACGCAGGTCCTTCCACGACGCCGTGCGGATCGGCTCGGCTTCGTCCGCCGTCTCGACCACCGACGTCGCCAGCACCGTGAACTCCGTGTGCGGCGCGTGCAGGTCGAACGACGTCACGACCGTGCCCCAGTAGTCCGTGTAGCGGTACGCACGCGTCGCCGGGGTCGTCTCGATGCGCGTCGCGACCGTCGTCTGACGGCGGTCCGAGCGCGGGGTCAGGCGCGCTTCGTTGTACGACTGCGTCGCCGGCGTCGCGTACCGGTACCCCGTCCGGTGCGCCACCCGCAGCTGCCACGTCACAGTGAAACCTCCGCACCGCTCCACGCCACCCACGGCGACGTGCTGAAGTACTGCAACGACACGGCTTCCCCGATCTCCCGGATCGTCGTCTGCAACGTCCCGAGCCGCCGCGGCAGGTCGGTCAGCAGGTCCGCCGGGCGCAAGAACTCCAGCTCGCTGCGGGCCCGGCCGAGCTGGCGGAGGGCCTCCGACTTCTCGTTGTTGCGCGCGCCGCCGCCCGGGTCGAGCCGCTGCAGGCACTCCTCCGCCTGCCGCAGCGCATGGAACACCGAACGCGGGAACAGCGTGTCCCGCAACAGGAACTGCACGACGCGGCCCGCGTCGAGCGCGCCGCGGTACGTCCTCAAGTACGTGTCCTGGGCGCCGGCCGAGCGCAGCACCGTGATCCACCCCGGTGACGACGCGCGGTCCGCGACCCGCGACAGCAGCAGCCGCACCACCATGTCGGCGCGTTCGATCGAGCGGCCGAGCACCATGAACAGCCAGCCGTCGTCCCGCGACATCGTCGAGTCGGCGAGCCCGGCGAACATCGCCGCGCGCTCCTCCACGAACGACAGGAACGCGTGCGGCCCGGCTCGACGCGCGTAGCGCTGCCGGTCCGGGACCGCGTTCCACGTCGCGTTCAGGCACTCCCACAGCTCGGTCGAGACGACTTCGCGCGCACCCCGCGTGTTCTCGCGCGCCGAGTTGATCGAGCCGACGATCGACGCCGCGTTGTCCTTCGCGTACGCCACCAGCTCGGTCAGCTTCCAGACGTCGAGGGCCTCCCCGTCCGGGGTGTCGATGCCCAGGACGGCCAGCAGCTGACGGCTCGCGTGGTCGGGGTCGACCGTCGCGTCCTCCAGCAGCTGGTGGACCGAGACGTTGAGGATCCGGGAGGTGTCGTCGGCGCGTTCGACGTACCGGCCGATCCAGTACAGCGACTCCGCGTTGCGTGCCAGCATCCGGACCTCCCTAACTCTGCTGCTGTTGTTGCTGCTGCTGGGACGACGTCAGCTCGGGCCCCTGCTCGGCGATCAGGCCGTCCACGGTGGACATCGCGCCGAGGGCGGGTTGCTCCAGCTCGCGCTCGGCGCTCGACGTCCGGGACGTCAGCACCCACGTGTCCTTGGAACCGCCGCCCTGCGACGAGTTGACGACCAGGCTGCCCTCCGGCAGCGCCACCCGCGTCAGCCCGCCGGGCAGGACGAAGATGTCCTTGCCGTCGTTGACGGCGAACGGCCGCAGGTCGACGTGCCGCGGCGCGAGCCGGTCCTCGACCTTGGCCGGCACGGTCGAGAGCTGGACCACCGGCTGCGCGATCCAGCCGCGCCGGTTCGCGCGCACCTTCCGCCGCAGCGTCGCCAGCTCCTCCGGGGTCGCTTCGGGCCCGAAGACGATCCCGTAGCCGCCGGAGCCCTCGACCGGCTTGACGACCAGCTCGTCGAGGTGGGCCATGACGTGGTCGAACTCGTCCGGCAGCCAGCACCGGAACGTGTCCACGTTGGGCAGCAGCGGCTTCTCGTTGAGGTAGTACTTCACCATCTCGGGCACGTAGGTGTAGACGAGCTTGTCGTCGCCCACGCCGTTGCCGACGGCGTTCGCGACGACGACGTTCCCCGCGCGCGCCGCGTTGAGGACGCCGGCGATGCCGAGCACCGAGTCCGGCCGGTAGTGCACCGGATCGAGGAACTCGTCGTCGATGCGCCGGTAGATGACGTCGACCTGGCGCTCGCCCTCGGTCGTCCGCAGGTAGACGACGTTGTCACGGCAGAACATGTCGCGGCCTTCGACCAGCTCGACCCCCATCAGCCGGGCCAGCAGCGAGTGCTCGAAGTACGCCGAGTTGTGGACGCCGGGGGTGAGCACGACGACCACCGGGTCGGCGACGTTCGCCGCGGCCGCCGCGCGCAGCGCCCGGAGCAGGTGCGACGCGTAGTCCCCGACCGGCCGGACGCGGTGCTGGGCGAACAGGTCCGGGAAGACCCGCGCCATCGTCCGCCGGTTCTCCATCACGTACGACACCCCGGACGGGTTGCGGAGGTTGTCCTCCAGCACCCGGAACGTGCCCTCCTCGTCGCGCACCAGGTCCACTCCGGACACGTGGATGCGCACGCCGTTCGGCGGGTTGATGCCGAAGGCCTCCCGCTGGAAGTGCTCGCACGAGGTGATGAGCCGCCGCGGCAGCACGCCCTCGCGCAGGATCTGGCGGTCGCCGTAGATGTCGGCGAGGAACGCCTCGAGCGCGCGGACGCGCTGGGCCACGCCGCGCTCGAGCTTCGACCACTCCGCCGCCTGGATCACCCGCGGCACCAGGTCCAGCGGGAACGGCCGCTCCTGGCCGGACAGCGAGAACGTGATCCCCTGGTCGACCATCGCCCGGTCCAGCGCCATCGACCGGGAGTTGAGGTCGTGCGCGTCGAGTGCGGCGATCGACTCGTAGAGCGCGCGGTAGGGCCCGCGGACCGTGCCGTCGTCGGCGAACATCTCGTCGTACGCACCGGCGTGCGGGCGTTCCGGCGAGAGGTACCCGTCGAACCGCGCCCCCGGCCGGGTGATCCGGCGGGTCGTCGCCTTCCTCGCGCGTCGACCGGACGGGGGCAGCCGGGGCGGGATCGCGTTCATGAACGACATCCTCACCCACGTGGGCCTTCGTGCGCGACACTCTCGCGGAGGTGGGCGCGGGGCGAAACGTCGCTGTAACTCGACAGTGCTGTGCTTTGGTATGGATGAGTGGCAATATGCGTGCTCTCACGAACTGAGAACTACGAGGAGTGACGACGTGGCCCGAGTACCCCAACTCAAGGCGCTCGCCCTGATCCCGGCGCTGGCGTTGGCGGCCGCCGCCCTGACCGCGTGCGGGGGCGACGACGGCGGCACGGCGGCCGGCGGTGTCCAGCTGATCGCGTCCGGCAAGCTCACGACCTGCACGCACCTGCCCTACCAGCCGTTCCAGGTCAAGCAGGGCGACAAGATCGTCGGCTTCGACGTCGACCTCGTGGACCTGGTCGCGAAGAAGCTGAACGTCACGCAGAACATCGTCGACATCGCGTTCGAGAACATCGAGTCGGGCGAGGCCATGAACAGCGGCCAGTGCGACCTGGCCGCGGCGGGCATGACGATCACCGACAAGCGCAAGCAGAAGTTCGACTTCTCGAACCCGTACTTCGAGGCGACCCAGGCGCTGCTGGTCAAGTCCGGCTCGCCGATCAAGGACTTCAGCAACGTCGCCGGCAAGAAGATCGGCGTCCAGTCGGCCACGACCGGCGCCGACTACGCCAAGGAGCACGCGAAGGGCGCCGAGATCGTCACCTTCGACGACCTGGCGCTGGAGGAGCAGGCGGTCAAGAACGGCACGGTCGACGCCGGCGTCAACGACAACGGCGTGCTGTACGACTTCGTGAAGACGAACCCGGACACGGCCGTCGCGACCGAGTTCAAGACGAACGAGTTCTACGGCATCGGCGTCAAGCAGGGGAACTCCGCCCTGGTCACGGCGATCAACGACGCGCTGAAGGCTTCGGTGTCGGACGGCACCTACGCGCAGATCTACCAGAAGTGGTTCGGCAAGGCACCGACCTGGCTGCCCGGTAACCCCACCCAGTAAGACCCCCGCCTGTGGCCGGTGCTTCGGCACCGGCCACAGCGGTGTTTCCAGAGGTGTCTTAACCGCCCTTTCCGGGCTTGCCTGAGGAGTGAAATGGCACTGAGCCGACGCCGGCGACGTTCGGCGTTCCGGGGTGCGCAGTACGTCCTGTTGCTCGTGATCATCGTGGTCTTCGCGTTCCTGGCCAACTGGGGTCAGATCGGGCGGGCGTTCTTCGACCTCGACGTCGCCGCCGCGCAGTTCCCCGACGTGATCACGGTCGCGCTCAAGAACACCATCATCTTCACCGCGCTCGGGTTCGCGCTGGGCCTGGGGCTCGGCCTCGTGCTCGCGCTGATGCGGCTGTCCTCGGTGGGCCCGTACCGGTGGTTCGCGCGGGGGTACATCGAGTTCTTCCGCGGCCTGCCCGCGCTGCTGATCTTCCTCGCGGTCGGGGTTGGCGTCCCCATCGCGTTCCCGGACACCCACCTGCCGCGCAACATCTCCATCATGATCGCGCTCGGCATCGTGTCCTCGGCCTACATGGCCGAAACGATCCGGGCCGGCATCCAGGCCGTGCCGCGCGGGCAGGTCGAGGCCGCCCGCTCGCTCGGCATGTCGCCGACGCGGTCGATGATCACGATCGTCATCCCGCAGGCGTTCCGGATCGTGCTGCCGCCGCTGGCCAACGAGCTGATCATGCTGACGAAGGACTCGTCGCTGGCGTTCCTGCTCGGCACCACGCCGGCGCAGCAGGAGCTCGCGCAGTTCAGCCGCCAGGCGCTGCTGGAGGCGAAGGGCCTGACCCCGATCGTCGTCGCGGGCCTCTGCTATCTCGTCATCACCATCCCGCTGTCGATCCTGCAGCAGCGGCTGGAGAAAAAATACGGCGCCGGAGTGTCCGGGGGTACCAAGTGAGCGACGTGATCGTCGAAATCGCCGGCCTGCACAAGGCGTTCGGCCCGCTCGAGGTGCTCAAGGGCATCGACCTGCAGGTCGAGCGCGGCCAGGTCGTCTGCATCATCGGGCCGTCCGGCTCGGGCAAGTCCACGTTGCTGCGCTGCGTGAACCTCCTGGAGGAGCCGCAGCAGGGCAAGATCGTGGTGAACGGCAACGAGATCACCCACGAGGACGTCGACATCGACGGCGCTCGCCGCAAGATCGGGATGGTCTTCCAGGGCTTCAACCTCTTCGCGCACCTGACCGTGCTGGAGAACCTCACGGTCGCGCAGCGCAAGGTCCTCAAGCGCGGCAAGGAGGAGTCCGAGCGGATCGCGCGGGAGAACCTCGAGAAGGTCGGCCTGAGCGAGAAGGAGACGTCGCTGCCCGGGCAGCTGTCCGGCGGGCAGCAGCAGCGCGTCGCGATCGCGCGGGCGCTGTCGATGAACCCGGACGTCATGCTGTTCGACGAGCCGACGTCCGCGCTGGACCCGGAGCTCGTCGGCGACGTCCTCGCGGTCATGCGCCAGCTGGCCGAAGAGGGCATGACGATGCTGGTCGTCACGCACGAGATGCAGTTCGCCCGCGAGGTGGCCGACAGCGTGCTGTTCATGGACGGCGGCGTCGTCGTCGAGCAGGGTCCGCCCGGCCAGGTGATCGGCGACCCGCAGCACGACCGCACGAAGTCGTTCCTCGCGCGCGTCCTGGACCCGACGAACAGCGGCGGCCTCGAAGGGCCGTAACCACCTGCGAATTTCGTTCGCGTTCGCTACTTTGAAAGTGGGTGAGGAGGGGGAGGCAGCTCCATGACGACCGAAAGCGCGCTGCCTCCACTCGACCCGTTCGCGGGCATCCCCGACCGTCGCTACGAGGTCAAGGCCGCCGACCTGCTGAAACCCGGCAACGGCGGCCTGCTGCGCTGGCGGCGAACGGCCACGAACGCCCCGATCGTCTACGTCGAGGACGCCTACATCACCGGCACGCTCGACCTGCGTGCCGCGGACCTCAAGTACCTCTTCCGGTTCGAGCGCTGCCGGTTCGAGCAGCCGCCGGACGTGCGCGAGGCGCACCTGCTCGGGCTCGTGTTCCGCAAGTGCTGGCTGCCCGGGCTCAAGGCGCGCAACATGCGCAGCCGCAACGACGTCCGGCTGATCCGCAGCGTCGTGCAGGTCGACGGCGCCGACCGCGAGATCGAGGAGACCACCGTCCAGCGCGGTGACGACCGCGAGCGCGGGATGCCGAACGCCGCGGTCAACCTCACCGACGCGGTGATCGAGGGGTCGCTGGTGCTGACCCGCACGGTGATCGCCCACCCGCACGGCAAGGCGATCCACGCCGACCGGCTGGTGCTCGCCGGCGCGCTGCTGGCGTACCGGATGGTCGCGAACGGCGAAGTCCGGCTCCCCGGCCTGCGGACCGGCGGTAACGTCAACTTCTCCGGCGCCACGCTGAACAACCCGGACGGCTTCGCGCTCAACGGCAACGGCCTGCACATCGGCGGCAGCCTGCTCTGCGAGGTCGACAACTACGGGCCCGCCAGCCAGCGGAAACGCTTCTCCGCGACCGGGATCATGTACCTGCCGAGCGCCACGGTCGACAGCGACATCGTGTTGCGCGAAGCGAAGCTGACGGTGTCGCAGCAGGGGCCGATCGCCGTCGACGCGTGGAAGTCCAACGACCCGTACCTCGACCCGCGCCCGGCGCTGGTCGCCGACCGGATGCGCGTCGACGGCAACGTCGAGCTGTCCGACGGCCTGCAGGCGCTCGGCACGCTGCGCATGGTCAACGCCCGGATCGGCGGCTCGCTGCGGCTGGCCGGCGCCGAGGTCAGCGTGGTGCGCGGCAAGTCGCAGCCGTACTACGACCGCGCGTTGCACCTGGACGGCACCGAGATCGGCGGCGACATCGAGGCGACGAGCCTGCGCGTCCCGGCCGGTCAGCTGCGGCTGGCCGACGTCACCGTCGGTGGCAACTTCCTGGCCTGGAACTCGATGTTCCGCCACCCGGGCCGGGACGTGTTCTCGGCGCGCCGGTCGAAGATCGCGGGCAACTTCCAGCTCACGGACGCGACGATCCACGGCACGCTGCGGCTGCAGGGCGTGGAGGTCGGCGGCTCGATCAACCTGGCCGGGACGCGGCTGACGGAGCCGGGCCTGCGCGCGACCAGCAGTTTCTCCCTCGACATCCGCACCGGCCGGATCGGCCGCGATCTGACGCTGCGCGACAACAACGGCCGCCCGTTCGTCGCCGAGGGCGGCGTCAACCTGGACGGCGCCCAGGTCGCCCGCCGCGTGGACCTGCGCGGTTCCCAGCTGGGCTCGTTGCCCCCGTTCATGGTGGCGCTCGACGCGGGCGACGTCGCGGCGGACGAGTTCACGCTGACGCCGAACGTGCCTCCGACCGGCCGGGTCGTGCTGCGCCGCGCGCACTGCGGGACGCTGACCGACAACGAGGAGTTCTGGGCCGCGTCCGAAGGCATCGAGCTGGAGGACTTCCGCTACGACGCGCTGGGCAAGAGCATCCCGCTGGCCGACGACAAGGCGCTGGACCACCGCATCGACCTGCTGAGCAGGGCCATGCGCGGCTACCGGCCCGGCCCGTACGACCAGCTGGCGCACATGCTCCGCGCGGCGGGAAACGAAGAGCACGCGTCGACGGTGGCGTTGCGCAAGCAGCAGTTCCGCTACGACGCGCTGGCCGGCGGCTTCAAGTTCTTCGGCCCGGGGGTGCGGCTGTGGAGCTGGCTGCAGCGGTCGATGGTCGGCTACGGCTACCGCCCGGTGCGCGCGCTGGGCTGGCTGTTCACGCTGCTCGTGCTGGGGAGCCTGTGGTTCGGCCTCGGCTCGGACGACTGCATCCACTGGGTCAGTCCGGATCCCACGCACCAGATCATCGCGAACGGCCCGCGGTGCGTGGTGAACCAGCAGGACACGGGGCTGCAGTGGAACCCGGTGATCTACACGGCGGACCTGCTGGTGCCGATCGTGGACTTCGGCAACAAGTCGCGCTGGTACATGCACGGCTCGGACAACTGGGTGGCGGCCGGGTTCACGGCGTCGGGCTGGATCCTGGCGACCACGGTGGCGGCGGGCGTCAGCCGCATGCTGCGGCGAGAGAGCTAGCAGCTTCTAAGTTTCTCTAGTTTTGACGCTAGACAGTGTCAGATTCGCTTAGTCGATGAAGCGGGACCAGAAATCTATATAACGCGGCCCGTCCGGCGGGGCCGTGCTGATGCCGCCCGTCGCGAACTCGCGGTGCAGGTAGTCCCGCAGGTCGGAGCCGTAAACGATGATGTCCGTCTGGTACACCGACAGCACCGGGTAGCCCGCCGTGTCCGGGAAGCCGGGCAGGTACCGGTGCCCGCACACCGGCACCAGCTGCGGGACGTCGGCCAGGCGACGGCGGGCTTCGCGGACCGCGTCCTCCGGGCCGACCGGGCGCGTGCCCCAGTCCGGCAGCCAGAAGCCGTTGTGCTCGACGTCGTACAGCACGCCGTCGACCGGCCAGGCCAGCCGTTTGCGCAGCTGCTCCGGGTTGCCGCAGCGCCAGTCCGGCCAGCGGTCGCCGATCGGGACGCCGGCGGACAGGAACGTGCGGTGGTCCGCGGCGAAGCGGAAGCCGAACCGGCGCTCGACGTCGTCGAGCTCGGGTCCGGTCAGCCCGGGACGCACCGGTTCCCGGAGGTTCTCCTGCAGGTGCCGTGCCTCCTCGAAGGTGAGGGCGCCGGCCGGCTGGACGGGGGTCATGTCCCGAGCCTAAGCGGCGGCTCACCCCGCCGCGCGTTCTTTTCCGCCGTCTTCACGGGCACCACCATGGGGTGAGTTTGTTCTCTCATCGGCGGAACCTCGGAACAGAGCGTGAGCACATGTAGTTCACTCTTGCCGTGACCTCACCCCGACCGCAGGCCCGCGTGCGCGCGCCCGAGCTGCGCGGCGACGTCTGGCTGAACACCGGCGGGCGCCCGCTGACCCTCGCCGAGCTGCGCGGCCGCATCGTCCTGCTGGACTTCTGGACCAGCGGCTGCATCAACTGCCTCCACGTGCTCGACGAGCTGCGCCCCCTCGAAGCCGAGTTCGCGGACGTGCTCGTCACGATCGGCGTCCACTCGCCGAAGTTCCTGCACGAGGGCGAGCGCGCGTCGATCGAAGCCGCGGTCCGGCGCTACGAGGTGCACCACCCGGTGGTCAACGACCCGAAGATGGAGCTGTGGTCGCAGTACGCGGTCCGCGCGTGGCCGACGCTGGCGGTCGTCGACCCCGAGGGGTACGTCGTGCACGTCGCCGCGGGCGAAGGGCACGGAGAGGCGCTTCGACGCGTCATCGCCGACCTCGTGAAGAAGCACGAAGCGAAGGGGACGCTTCGCCGCGGCGGCAGCCCGTACGTCCCGGTCGAGGAGCAGGCCAGCGAGCTGCGGTTCCCGAGCAAGGCCGTCGCGACGGCCGAGGGACGCGTCCTCGTCGCGGACACCGGGCACCACTCCGTCGTCGAGTTCGCTTCGGACGGTGAGACGGTCATCCGGCGCTTCGGCAGCGGAGAACGCGGTGGCCAGGACGGTCCGTTCGACATCGCGACGTTCGCCGAGCCGTCCGGCATCGCGCTGCTGCCCTACGACGTCGCCGAGCGCGCCGGCTACCACGCCGTCGTCGCCGACACCGCCGGTCACCGGCTGCGCGGCCTCGACCTGATCACCGGCGAGGTCACGACGGTCGCGGGCACCGGCGCGCAGTGGCGCACCGGACCGGACTCCGGCAAGTGCGTCGAGGTCGACCTCACGAGCCCGTGGGACGTCGCCTGGTACGGCGCGGCCGGCGGGGTCGTCGTCGCGATGGCCGGCAACCACACGCTGAGCGTGTTCGACCCGGTTTCCGGCACGATCCGCCGCTTCGCCGGGACGACCGTCGAAGGCCTCCGAGACGGCGACGTCGGCGAAGCGTTCTTCGCGCAGACGTCGGGCCTCGCCGCGGACGGCGACAAGCTGTGGCTCGTCGACGCGGAGACGTCGGCGCTGCGCTGGATCGAGCCCGCCGGCGAGTCGTTCATCGTGCACACGGCGATCGGCGTCGACCTGTTTTCGTTCGGCCACACCGACGGCCCGGCCGACCAGGCACTGCTGCAGCACCCGCTCGGCCTCGCCGTGCTGCCCGGCGACAAGATCGCGATCGCGGACACGTACAACGGCGCCGTACGCCGCTTCGACGTCTTCACGCGCCAAGTGACGACGATCGCCACCGGGCTTTCGGAGCCCCAGGGCCTGCTGCTGCACGACGGCGAGCTGCTGGTCGTCGAGTCGGCGGGCAACCGCATCGGCCCGCTGGACTCGTCCTCGGCGCCGACGCTCGTATCGGGCGACGCACACGCCGTACGCCGGCCACCGACGGTGCTCGCACCGGGCGAGATCGACTTTTCGGTCGTGTTCCAGGCACCGCCGGGCGAGAAGCTGGACGACCGTTTCGGCCCGTCGACGCGGCTGGAGATCAGCGCGTCACCGCCGTCGCTGCTGGCCGACGGCGTCGGCACCGGCACGGATCTGTCGCGCAAGATCCTGCTGGCCGAAGGCGTCACCGAAGGCGTGCTGCAGGTCGTCGCGCAGGCCGCGAGCTGCGACGACGGAGGCGAGCACCCGGCGTGCCGGATCACGCGGCAGGACTGGGGCGTCCCGGTGCGGATCCAAGCGGATGGGGCGCGCGAGCTGAGCCTGGTCATGGCGGGAGAGCCCGCCGAGTAGCATGCCAACCGTGTCTGACGGGGCGAAACTCGAGATCCAGATGCTCCACGACCGGGTGCTGGTGAGGCTGGCCCCGGACGAGGGCGAGCGCCGCAGCAGCGGCGGCATCGTGATCCCGGCGACAGCGCAGGTAGCGCGCCGCCTCGCGTGGGGTGACGTGCTGGGCGTCGGGAACAGCGTGCGCAACGTCAAGACCGGCGACCGCGTGCTCTTCAACCCGGAGGACCAGTTCGAGGTCGAGATCCGCGGCGAGGGCCACCTGGTGATGCGCGAACGCGACATCCACGCGGTCGCAACAGAGCGAACCGAACACGGCACGGGGCTGTACCTGTAGGCGGGGGCGTGGCAGAAGACAAGGTGCGCGAACCCGCCGAGGTGCGGGAGAGCGAGCCTGCGACCCCGGAGCCGGCCGCCGAGCCCACGCCCGGGGAAACCGAGCCCGCCGAGCCTCTTGCCGCCGAGGAACTCGCCGAGCCGAGTGCTGAACCCGAAGCCGCGACCGCGGAGCCCGAGGCCGCCGTCACCACTGATCTCTTCGCCGAGGATCTGCTCGGCGAACTCCTCGAAACCCCCGCTCCACCGCCCGCCCCCGAGACCGCCGCGCGGAGGCTTCGGACCGGTCTTGCCCGGACCATGATGTCCGTCGGGATCGCGCTCGGGCTCTTCGTCATCCTCTACGCCATCGACCTCCTCGCCAGCGCTGGTGATGTTCCGCGGGGGGTGACCGTGGCCGGCGTCGAGGTCGGGGGGCTGACCCATGCCGAAGCGGAAGCGAAGCTGCGCAAGGAACTCGAGCCGCGGCTCATCCGGCCCGTCGTCGTCCACGGGGGTGATGTCCAGGCCGAGCTCGTGCCCTCGAAGTCCGGGCTCGGGCTCGACTGGCCGAACACCCTCGGGCTCGCCGGGCACCAGCCGCTCAGCCCGATCACGCGGGTCATGTCCTTCTTCACCAGCCGCGAGGTCGGGGTCGCCACGCAGACCGATCCGAACCAGATCGCCCAAGCCGTGCGCGAGCTCGCCGAGGGCAGGCTGAACCACCCGGCCACCGAAGGTTCGGTCGGGTTCATGGCCGTCGGCGACGGCGGTGTCACGCCCTACCCCGTCCTGCCGCGGCAAGGCCAGCAGCTGACCGACCTCGCCGGCGCCGTGCACGCCGTCACCGAGCACTGGCTCGACCCCGGCGGGGTCAAGCTCGGCATGGCGATCACGCCCGTCAAGGCGACCGCGGCCGGTGTGCAGGCCGCCTACCGGCAGATCGTCGTGCCCGCTGTCGCGAAGCCGGTCGTCGTGCACGGGCAGGGCAAGGACGTCCCACTCACGCCGGCCACGATCGCGTCGTCGTTCCAGTTCGCCGCGGTCGAGGGCGGGGCCGTCGAAGTCCGCATCGACCAGGGCAAGCTGCAGGCCGCCCTGAAGGACGGGCTCGCGAGCACCGAGACCGACGGCAAGGACGCGCAGATCGTCTTCACCGGCGACCAGCCCGCCGTCGATCCCTCCGAGGACGCCCGGAAGGTCAACTGGGAGAAGACCTTCCTGCCGCTCATCGACGTCCTCAAGAAGACCGACGGCCGGGACCTGCCCGTCGTCTACAGCGCGTCGAAGCCCGGCGTGACCACCGACGCCGCCAGCGCGCTCGGCATCAAGGAGGTCGTCGGCGAGTTCACCACCGGTGGCCTGGCCGGCCCGGCCGCGACGAACAACCGGACGCTCGCCGCCCGCGTGTCCGGCACGATCGTCAAGCCCGGCGAGACGTTCAGCCTCGGCGCCCGCTCCGGCCCGCGCACCGCCGGCAACGGCTACGTGCCCGCCCCGGCCGACGAAGACGGCACCGGCGCGACCGTAACCGGCGGTGGCGTCTCGCAGCTCGCGTCCACTTTGTACAACGCGGGCTACCTCGCGGGCCTGACCGACGGCGGCCACCTCGAGCACGATCGCTACCTCGACCGCTACCCCGTCGGCCGCGACGCCAAGGCCGTCAACGCCGACGGCAGCCCGGTCGAGCTCAAGCTGACGAACGACTCGCCGACCGGGATCGCCGTCCAGGCCGTCGTGTCCGGCGACTCCGTGACGGTCCGGATCTGGGGCACCCGCCACTACCGCGTCGAGAGCCAGACCGGTGCCCAGACATCGGGTGACCCGCCACCGGTCCAGTTCGGCGGAAGCGGCACCGACCCGTGTCAGCCGTCGATCGGGACGCCCGGCTTCAGCGTCACCGACACCCGCGTGCTTTACGACGTCGTGAGCGGCGCCGAGGTCCGGCGGACGTCGCACACGGCGACCTACGGCCCGCGCCCGACCATCCTCTGTTGAGTTGTCAGCGAAGGACCATGCACCCCGCCTCCTCGAAGTCGCGCAGCCACGCCGGCTCCCGGAAGTGCTTGTTCCACCGCAGATCCAGCTTGTCCAGTTTGGACAGTCGAGCCATCGACGGCGGCAGGGTCTCCAGGAGGTTCTCCCGCAGGTCCAGCTGACGCAGCTCGGTCAGCGAACCGATCGACGCGGGCAGCGACGTCAACCGGTTGCCCCGCAGGTGCAGCTCCCGCAAGGCACCGAGCGTGCCGATCGACTCCGGCAGCGCGGTCAGCTCGTTGCGGTACAACCGGAGTTCGCGCAGCGAAGAGAACCCGGACAGATCCGACGGCAACGCGGTGAGCCGGTTGTCCGTGCAGCCCAGGTACCGCAGCCGGCCCAACCGGCACCACGCCGGAGGGAACGCCGTCAGCCGGTTGTCACTGACGTACAGGTACTCGGTGAGCCCGGCCAGCTCGCCCAGCTCGTCCGGCAATGACTCGAACCGGTTGTGCGCCAGGTCCAGCGTGTGCACCGACGAGAGCGCCGAAATCCCCGGCGGTAGCGAAGAAAGCCGGTTCGTCGCGAGGTTGAGCACCTCCAGCCCGGTGTGCTCCCACAACGACGCGGGCACCGCCGAAAGGGAGTTCTTGTACAGGTCGAGCCGGGTCACCCCCGGTGGCAGCGAGGGAAACGACGTCAGCCCCCGGCCGCTCAGCTCGAGCGCCGTCATGACGGCCGCCTCGTCGAAGGCAGCAACGCCCAGCTCCCGGCATCGTCCGGAGTGGACACCTGGATCCGCAGTCCCGGCGCTTCGGACACCGCCAGCTCGGTCAACCGGAGGTTCAGCCGGCCGGCCTGCGGGTGGTTCAGCCGCCGCAGCCGGGCCTGCGGTTCCGCGACCTCGTGCCGCCCCCACAGCTCGGCGAACTCCGGGCTCAGCGCCGACAGCCGGCGAATGTCCTCTTCCCAGGACGGGTCGCCGACGTGCCTGCCGTACTCGGTGCGCATCCGCGCGACCATGTAGGGGACTTCCTCGTCGTAGTTCAGGAGGAACCGCCGCGCGTTCGGCTCGGTCACGCAGCACCACAGCAGGTTCTTGTGCAGGCACGGCAGGCTGTGCCACTCCCAGAACATCTCCTCCTGGGCCGCGTTCGACTCCAGGATGTCGAACCGGCCGTTGACCACCGTGGCGGGCAGCGGATCGAGGGCGCGCAGCACCTCGAGCACCGTGTCCGGCACCAGCTCCACGGTCGACGGCAGCCGCGACGGCGTCAGCTCCGCCAGCCGGTAGAGGTGCTCCCGCTCCGGGTGGTCCATCCGCAGCGTGCGCGCCACCGCGTCGAGCACCTGCGAGCTCGCGTTGATCGGCCGCCCCTGCTCCAGCCACGTGTACCAGGTGACGCCGACGCCGGCGAGCAGCGCCACCTCCTCCCGGCGCAACCCGCTGAGACGCCGGCGTGGGCCGGGCGCGAGGCCGACCTCCTCCGGGCCGATCCGCGCCCGGCACGCCTTGAGGAACGCGCCGAGCTCCTCCCGGCGGCTCGTGCGGACCTGGGTCTGGGTCATGCGGACATGGTGCCGGAGGGGTACGACAGTTTCTGGACTCAACCGGCGACGCTGGTACTCCCAGCACCAGCATCAGCAGGCTCTCTCCGCGCGTCGCCAGGGAAAAGCAGGCTCGGAGCCATGACTCTGACCACCTCTGTACCGGCCGGCCCGGCCACGGACCGGGCAGCCCGGCCGGACCGGCGGCCGTGGTTCCTGCTGGCCGTCCTGCTGCTCGGCCAGTTCATGGCGCTGCTCGACGTCACCGTCGTGAACGTCGCCATGACCGGCATCCGCACCGACCTGCACACGTCCGGCGCCGCGCTGCAGCTCGTCGTTTCCGGCTACACCGTGGGCTACGCGATGCTGCTGATCACCGGCGCCCGCCTCGGCGAGCTGTTCGGACGGCGACGGCTGTTCGTCACCGGCACGATCGCCTTCACCGTCTGCTCGCTGCTGTGCGGCCTCGCGCCGGGCGCGGCGACCCTGATCGTCGCCCGGATCGCCCAGGGCGCGGGCGCCGCGCTGATGATGCCGCAGGTCATCAGCGTCATCCAGGCGCAGTTCACCGGCGCCGCGCGGGCCAAGGCGCTCAGCGCGTACACCGCCGTCATCTCGGTCGCGTTCGTGGCCGGCCAGGTGCTCGGTGGCGTGCTCGTCGGTGCCGACCTCTTCGGCGCGGGCTGGCGGCCGATCTTCCTGGTGAACGTCCCGATCGGCGTGCTCGTCGCGGTGTTCGCGCTGAAGCTGCTGCCCGGCGGCGCCGCGAAGGCCGGCCGCCGGCTCGACCTCGCCGGACTCGCGATCGCCGCGCCGGCCGTGGTCCTCGTCGTGCTGCCGCTGGTGCTCGGGCACGAAACCGGCTGGCCCGCTTGGACGTACGGATCGATCGCCGTGGGCGTTCTGCTGGCCGTGCTGTTCGTGGTCGTGGAACGCCGCGTGCGCGATCCGCTCGTCGACCTGGCCGTGCTCAAGATCCGTGGTGTCGCGCCGGGTCTGGCCACGCTCGGGGCGGGCATCGCGTCCTACGGCGGCTTCCTCTTCTGCGTGTCGCTGCACCTGCAGTCGGGCCTCGGCAAGACGGCGATGGCCGCCGGCCTGGCGATGGCTCCCGGCGGCGTCGTCTTCGGCCTGTGCGGGTTCTTCTGGAACCGGCTGCCGCGGCGGGTGCACGCCTGGCTGACCCCGTGCGGTTACGTGGGATCCGCGATCGCCTACGCGCTGCTCGCCCTCGGGAGCGACGGCGGCGCGCTGTTCTTCGTGGCCCTGCTGCTGTTCGGGCTGTCGATGGGCCCCGCGTTCGGCTCCCTGATGGTGAACGCGCTGACGCACGTCCCGCTCGAGCGCGCGGCGGACGTCAGCGGTCTGCTGACCACCACGCTGCAGCTGGGCCAGGTCGTCGGCGTGGCCACGTTCGGCAGCCTGTTCCTGACGCTCGCCGTGACGTCGTCCGCGACCGCGCTCACCACGACGATGACCTGCGCCGCCGTGCTGCTGCTCGCCGGCGCAGGTCTGGCCGTCAGGCGGTAGTGCGGCTGCCGCCCTTGACCTTCGCGTAGATCGCCGAGGCCGCGATGACCCCGACGACGGCGGCGACGATCTGGAAGATGTGCCGGATCCAGTCGATGCCGGACGTGTCCTTGACGCCGAACACGCCCGCGAGCCAGTTGCCGATGAACGCGGCCACGATGCCGACGACGATGGTCAGCCAGATCGGGATCTTCTGGTCGCCCGGCGCGAACAGCCGGCCGAGCACGCCCAGGATCAGGCCCACGATGATCGTCGAGATGATGCCCCAAAGTCCGCCGAGCACTGCTGCCTCCTCCGATAGCGCAATAAGCGCCACGGTGGCACCGATCCCGGCGCGTCGCCCGCGCAGACCCCCGAAGGAGTGAGGGCGAAAAAGATCCGGCCCGGTTCGCCTCCGAAGGCGAACCGGGCCGGATCGGCCTGGGTGGTGCTTACCTCGTCACGCCACGGCGTCCGTAGGCGCCGGCGGCGATGCTCACCCCGATGGCGGCCAGGACGACCTGCGTCAGGATCTCCAGCCAGTCGATGCCATTGGTGTCGGCGTACCCGAGCCCGCGCGCGATCGCGGTGCCGATGAAGGCGGCGATGATGCCGATCACGATGGTCAGCCAGATCGGGATGCTCTGCTTGCCGGGGGCGACCAGCCGGCCCAGAACACCGATGATCAGCCCGACGATGAGTGCGCTGACGATGCCGGCAACAGTCATCACTTGCTCCTCTCAAGGATCCGCGAACCCGGCCACTCGGGTCCGTCGGACTCGGTGAGCGGAGTGCCCGCACCGCCGGACCCTGAAACGCGAAAAGGGCCCTCCTCACGTGAGGAGAGCCCTTTTCGTGACCATCAGAAGGCGGCTTCGTCAAGCTCCATCAGCGCATTGTCGGCGGCTTCGACGATCGCGCGGCGAGCCGTCAGCTCCGGCAGCACCTGCTTCGAGAAGAACGACGCCACGGCGATCTTGCCCTCGTAGAACGGGACGTCCTTGGCGGACGCGCCCGCGTCGAGCTTCGCGATGGCGACCTCGGCGTGCTTGAGCAGCTGCCAGCCGATGAGCAGGTCGCCGACCGACATCAGCAGGCGGACCGTGTGCTGGCCGACCTTGTTGATGTTCTGCGGGTCCTCCTGCGACGTCGTCAGGTAGCCGATCAGCGAGCCCAGCATGCCCTGGGTGTCCTCGAGGGCCTGCTTGAGCAGCCCGCGCTCGTTCTTGAGCCGGCCGTTGCCCGCCTCGGACTCGATGAACTTGGTGATCTCGCCGGCGACGAAGGCCAGCGACTGGCCCTTGTCGCGGACGATCTTGCGGAAGAAGAAGTCCAGCGACTGGATCGCCGTGGTGCCCTCGTACAGCGAGTCGATCTTGGCGTCGCGGATGTACTGCTCGATCGGGTAGTCCTGCAGGAAGCCGGAACCGCCCAGCGTCTGCAGCGACTGCACGAGCTGCTCGGTGGCGCGCTCGGAGCCGACGCCCTTGACGATCGGCAGCAGCAGGTCGTTGACGCCGTGCGCGACCTTCTGGTCACCCTCGCCGGTCCACAGCTGGTCCTGGAAGGACGCCGTGTACAGGTAGACCGCACGGAGGCCCTCGGCGTACGCCTTCTGGAGCATCAGCGAGCGGCGGACGTCCGGGTGGTGCGTGATGGTGACGCGCGGGGCGGCCTTGTTCAGCATGTTCGGCAGGTCGGCGCCCTGGACGCGCTCCTTGGCGTACTCGAGCGCGTTGAGGTAACCCGTCGACAGCGTCGCGATGGCCTTGGTGCCGACCATCATCCGGGCGTACTCGATGACCTGGAACATCTGCGCGATGCCGTCGTGGACCTCGCCGAGCAGCCAGCCCTTGGCCGGGGTGCCGTGCTGGCCGAAGGTCAGCTCACACGTCGTCGAGGCCTTGATGCCCATCTTGTGCTCGACGTTCGTGACGTAGGCGCCGTTGCGCTCGCCCAGCTCGCCGGTCTTCGAGTCGAAGTGGAACTTCGGGACCAGGAACAGCGACAGGCCCTTGGTGCCCGGCTTGGTCTCGATGCCGGGGCCCTCGGGACGCGCCAGCACGAGGTGCATGATGTTTTCGCTCATGTCGTGCTCGGCCGAGGTGATGAACCGCTTCACGCCGTCGATGTGCCAGGAGCCGTCCTCCTGCTTGGTGGCCTTGGTGCGGCCCGCGCCGACGTCGGAGCCGGCGTCCGGCTCGGTCAGCACCATCGTGGCGCCCCAGGCCCGGTCGATCATCAGCTGGGCCCAGTGCTTCTGCTCTTCGGTGCCGTTCTTGTTCACGATCATCGCGAAGTTCGGGCCCGCCAGGTACATGAACAGCGGGGCGTTGGCGCCGAGGATGAGCTCGGACGCGGCCCACTGGACCGTGGGGGGCAGGCCGAAGCCGCCGAGGTCGTTGGTGAGGCCGAGGCGCCACCACTCGCCGTCGAGGAGCTGCTGGTAGCTCTTCTTGAACGACTCGGGGATCTTGACGCTGAAGGTCTTCGGGTCGTACACGGGCGGGTTGCGGTCGGCGTCGGCGAAGGACTCGGCCAGCGGACCGGTCGCGAGCTTGTTCAGCTCGGACAGCACACCGCGGGCGGTCTCTTCGTCGGACTCGGCGAGCACACCCTTGCCCAGGCGCTCCTGCACGCCCAGGACCTCGAAGAGGTTGAACTCCAGGTCTCGGACGTTGCTCTTGTAGTGGCCCATGTCGTCACTCCAATGTGTTCGGCTCCCCGGCCGGGCACACGTCGCCTTACTCGCCGGTAACTTCAGGATATTACCTGCGGGTAACTGGAGCAAGCAGATCCGCACTTCCGAGTAGGGAAATCCGGGTCTCTTCAGGGGTCAGCGCTGCCCCGGAAGGGCTGTTGTGTCGGCTGTCACGGGCACGTGACCGTCCTCGGCCCGGGCGACCAGTATCCCGCCCCGGAAGGCGATCGTCACGGCGTGCGTCCGGTCCCGCGCGGACAGCTTGCGCAGGATGCTCTTGACGTGGGTCCGGACCGTCTCGACGGACAGGAACAGCAGCTTCGCGATCGCCGAGTTCTCGAGACCCTCGGCGACCAGCTGCAGCACCTGGTACTCGCGCCGGGACAGCGGCATCCCGCCGCGCGGCCCCGGGGGGCTGTCGTGGGCGAGGTCGCCCTTCGGCACGGTCGACCGCTTCGGCCGGGCGGTGAGCGCGGCCAGCGCCGGGTCGATGTACCGGCGTTCGGTGTGGGCCCGCCGGATCGCTTCGGCGAGGCGTCGCGAGTCGATCGACCGCGGCACGATCGCGTGCGCGCCCGCGGCGATCGCGGTCGCGAGGTACTGCTGCGTGCGGTTCGTGTCCCGGATGAGCGTGACGATGATCAGCGCCGGGTCGCCGGCGTTGAGCAGCTTCGTCAGGTGGCAGTTCGGGTCGAGTGCCGAGTCGAGCACGACGACGTCCGGTTTCACCTGCTCGCACAGCTGCAGCGCCGCGTGGTGGCTGGCCGCCTGGCCCGCCCAGTGCAGCCCCTGGCTGCGGTGGACGAGCGCGCCGAGACCGTCGCGGAAGATCGGGACCGGGTCCACGACCGCCACGCCGAGACTTCGCCCGCCGGGTCCGGCCGGCCCGGTGGGCCTGCGGGTGGGCTCGATGCCGTGCATCGTGGGCCTCCGTCTCTGCGCCGTCACTCTGGGGACGCCTGACGCGACCCCTCGGTTCACGCGTCCGGCACCGTCCGGTCCCCCCTGCCGGGACCGGCCAAAAGTGACTCCTCCTGCTTGGTACGAGTCGCGATTGCGCAGCTCATGACGCCATCTCCCCCTCATGGCCTAATCGCTCAGTCACAGCAAACTCTGTGTAGAAATCCCTTGAAGGAAGTGGGCTCGACCGGGCGGGAAAGGACCTGATGGGGCGGTTGGCGCTACTGAGGGTGGCCCGCTTCTTGTTCAACGATTTCGACGACCTTCGGATGCGGTCCGCAGCCGCGCGAACTCCACCGCCAGCCCGGCCGGCGTCCAGTGCGCGTTCAGGCCGCTCGGGTTCGGCAGCACCCACACGTGGGTGTCCCCGATCCGGTGCTCCTGCGGGCCGACGCGCGCCTTCGGGAAGCCGAACGCGGTCCGGTAGGCGGTGATCCCGACGACGGCCAGCCACCGCGGCCGGTACTCGAGCACCTTCGCCTCCAGGAGCTTGCCGCCCTCGCGGAACTCGTCGGCGGTCAGCTCGTCGGCGCGGGCGGTGGTCCTGGCGACGACGTTCGTGATGCCGAGCTTCAGGTCGAGCAGCTGTTCCTGCTCGCTCGGCTCGTAGCGCCGCGGCGTGAACCCGCCGGCGTGGAGGGCGGGCCAGAAGCGGTTGCCGGGGCGGGCGAAGTGCAGCTTCAACGCGCCGGAGTAGAGGCCGGGGTTGATGCCGCAGAAGAGGACGTCGAGGCCGGGGGCGATGACGTCCGGGATGGTCGTGTCCTGCGCGGCGGCCAGCTGGTCCTTCGTGGGTCGGGTGCTCACCGGTCCAGTTTCCGGCACGCCGCCGAGAATTCACCGGCCTCCCGTCGCTGGGGGTGGCGAAGTGACCACAGACCTGCGTAACCTGTTGTGATCTCCCGCACAGCGCCGTACCGAGGAGGATTTCGTGCAGCTTCCGATCGTCCTCGGGCTGGTCGCGCTCGTCTTGGCTGTCGCCGCTCTCGTGGTCGTCCTCGAGGATCGCCGGGCCGCCAAGCGGGCCGCCCTGCAGCGGAAGGCGCGGTTAGCGCGTCTCGGCGAAGTGGACCCGCTCGCGCCGGGCCGGCTGCACGCCGATCGGTGAACGCAGGACCGCCAGCAGCAGCGCTCCGAACACCCAGCCGACGCCCGCGCCGAACGTGTTGTTCATGAGGTCGTCCACGTCGAAGATGCGGTAGACGTACGGTGCCGTCCCGAAGTTCGCCGTGACCTGGGTGAACTCGATCGCCAGTGACGCGGCGAAGCCGATCAGGACCGTGCCGGTGAGGCCGCGGCGCCACAGCACCCGGGCGAACACCCCCAGCGGGACGAACAGCAGCACGTTCAGGCACGCCTGCTGGAACGTCTGCGTCATGAACCACTGCGACCCGTGCTTGAGCATCTCCGTGTGGATGTCGGTGATCCACTGGAACGGGTGCAGCTGCGCGGTCTGGCTCAGCCGGCGCGCGCCGGGGCCGGGCAGCGGCAGGAAGACGACCGCCAGGGTCATGCAGCCGTACAGCAGCACCGCGCCGGTCGTCGCGATGCCGCGCGGGCGCAGGCCACCGTGCCGGGCCAGCTGCGTGATCAGCTGCGGCACCAGCACGACGGTCCACAGCGCGAGGAAGCCGATGAACCCGTACTGCAGGGCGGTGACCTGTGCGTTCGTCATGCCACCGACGTTATGGATCTTGACCGGCCGTCACTTCGGTCGAAGAGCCGGACCCCATCGGCCACCCGGCCGACCGCGGCCCGCCGATCGGTCAGTCGTCTTCGCGTTCCTCCGAGCGCTCGGCCCGCCACGCGCTGAACACCGTGCCCCCGATCAGCAGCACGACGACGGCCAGCACCACGAGTACGACCTCGATGCCCATACTTCCCCCAGTTGCCGGGTCGATCGCCACATCGCGCGCGCGTTAATGGGTGTTACCGAACCCTCGGTGCGTGCGAGTGTGCCCGAATGGTCCACGTGCGACGGCTGACCCCCGACGACGTCCCCGCGCTGCGCGAAATCCGGCTCCGCGCGCTGGCGGACACCCCCGAGAACTTCGGCTCGCTCGTAGCGGTCGAACGCGCCAAGCCGGACGACGACTGGCGAGCCTGGCTGATCGACCGGGCCTGGTTCGCCGCGTTCGACGGCGACGACGCCGTCGCGCTCGTCTGCGGCTGGCCCGCGGAGCGGGAATGGCTGGTCTACTCGATGTGGGTTGCGCCACAGGCTCGTGGCCGCGGAGTCGCCGCGGACCTCATGGGAGCCGTCCGCGAAGCGGCCGAAGAAGCCGGCGCGGAAGCGATCGGACTGCACGTCTTCGAGGGGAACGACCGCGCGCGACGCGTCTACGAGCGACTCGGCTTCGTCCTCACCGGAGAGTCCGAAGTCATAACCGGAAAAGGGAGACGTAACCGGATGCGGCTTGCGCTGACCCGGGAATGACCACGACGCTCGGCACGTCGAAGTCTTGTACAGGGCCACGAAAGGAACGCTCATGGCACCGCTCCGGGTCGGCATCGTCGGGCTCAGCGCGAACGGCGGCTGGGCCGCCACCGCGCACGTGCCCGCGCTGGCCGCGGTGGACGGCTACGAGCTCCGCGCGCTGAGCGGGAGCAGCGCCGAGTCGGCGCGGGTGGCCGGGGAGAAGTGCGGCGTGCCGCTGACCTTCGGCGACGCCGGGGAGCTGGCGCGGCACCCGGAGGTCGACCTGGTCGTCGTCGCGGTGAAGGTGAGCGAGCACCGGGCGCTGATCGAGCCCGCCCTGGCCGCCGGCAAGCAGGTGCTGAGCGAGTGGCCGCTCGGCGTGAGCCTGGCCGAAACCGAGGCGCTGGCCGAAGCCGCTCGAGGGAAGCCGACCGCGGTCGGCCTGCAGGGACGGTCCGCACCCGCGTTGCGCTACCTGCGTGACCTCATCAAGGACGGGTACGTCGGCCGTGTGCTCTCGACGTCGTTGATCGGCTCGGGCGGCAACTGGGGACCGTCGGTCCGGGCCGGGCGCGACTACCAGCTGCACCCCGAAAACGGGGCGACCATGCTGACGATCCCGTTCGCGCACACCGTCGACGCGTTCGACATGGTCCTCGGCCGGTTCGCCGAGCTGTCGGCGACGATGGCGACCGTCCGGTCGCGGGTGCGCGACGAGGTCACCGGCGACTCGGTCGCGATGACCGCGCCGGACCAGATCGCCGTCAGCGGCGTGCTGAAAGGCGGTGCCGTCGCGTCGCTGCACCTGCGTGGCGGCTCGTCGCCCGCCACGGACTTCCACTGGGAGATCAACGGCACCGAGGGCACGCTGGTCGTCACCGCCGCGGACCCGTTGTTCTGGATCGCGAAGCTGACGCTGCGCGGCAGCCGGACCGGCGTGCTGGAGAAGCTCACCGTGCCCACCCGCTACGAGCTGCCGCAGCTGGCCGGGCGCAGTGCCGAGCCGTCGTACAACGTGGCGCACGCCTACGCGCGGCACCTCAAGGGCGACCTGCCGGACTTCGCGCACGCACTGCGTGTGCACCGCGTTCTGGACGCCGTCCAGCGGTCCGCCGACGCCGGGACGCGGATTCACCCGGACGCAGAGTAACTGTTACCGACGGTAGTAGCTTTTCCGCTACGCCCGACTTACTCTCGGGTAATGGACGACGTTGTCTACGACCGCGCGGGCCGGGGCGAGCCGCTGGTGCTGATCCACGGCATCGGCCACCGTCGTCAGGCGTGGGCGCCGGTGTTTCCGCTGCTCACGCCGCATCGTGACGTCATCGCCGTGGACCTGCCGGGCTTCGGCGAGTCGCCCGAGCCGTCCGGCGGTTATGGCGTCGAGCCCGCGCTGGTGATGTTCAAGGAGCTGTTCACCGAGCTGGGGCTGGACCGCCCGCACGTCGCGGGCAACTCGCTCGGCGGCCTGCTGTCGCTGGCGCTCGGCCAGGCCGGGCTCGTCCGCAGCGTCACGGCCTTGTCGCCGGCCGGGCTGTGGAACCGGACGCAGAAGATGTACGCGATCGCCACGCTCAAGGCCCACCGTGCGCTCGCCCAGCGCACGCCGCCGCACGTCGTGCGCCGCATCGCCGCGACCCCGGCCGGGCGCCGGGCGCTGGTCGGGATGATCGTCGGGAAGCCGGGCCTGCTGACCCCGGACGCCGTCGTCGAGGACGCGCACGCGCTCGCGACCGCGCCGGGCTTCGAGCCGACCGCCGCCCAGTCGCGTGGGGACTTCCGCTTCACCGGCCCGGTCACCGGCGTTCCGGTGACGATCGCCTGGGCCGAGCACGACCGGATCCTCGCCCGCCCCCGCGTCGCCGACCTGCGGAAGGTCGCTCCCCAGGGGACGTTCCGGCTGCTGCCGGGCTGCGGGCACGTGCCGATGAACGACGACCCCGAACTCGTCGCGCGGGTGTTGCTCGACGGAAGCCGTTAGGTGACATTCGCTTTACGTCCGTCTTTTGACCCTGGTCGGTGACTGCTTCGCGAGGCAGAATCCTCCGCCGTGCGCCCGTTTGGGGACCTTGGGCGCGAATCGGAGGAAACACGCATGAGGCTTTCAACCCGGCTCGTGGTGCTCGCCGCGGCCGCGCTGGCGACGACCGCGGTGACCACCGCGCCCGCGTCCGCGGGCCAGCGCCCGGACCCCACCACCGACGTCCGGATCATCGGGTTCAACGACCTGCACGGCAACCTCGAGCCGCCGGCCGGCTCCAGCGGTCGCGTCCGGCAGTCCGACGGGACCACTGTGGACGCCGGCGGCGCCGCTTACCTGGCGACGCACGTGAAGCAGCTTCGCTCGCAGGTGCGCGACTCGTTCGTCGTGTCCGCCGGCGACAACATCGGCGCGTCGCCGCTGACCTCGGCGCTGTTCCACGACGAGCCGACCATCGACTTCCTGAACATGCTGGGCGTCAACGCGTCCGTCGTCGGCAACCACGAGTTCGACGAGGGTTACAAGGAACTGCAGCGCATGCAGTTCGGCGGCTGCCACCCGACGGACGGGTGCCAGTTCGAGAAGAGCTTCAGCGGTGCGAAGTTCCCGTTCCTCGGGTCCAATGTGTACTTCACCAACGGTCTGCCCGCGCTGTTGCCGTTCACCGTCAAGTTCGAGGGCGGCGTGCCGATCGGTGTCATCGGCGCCACGCTGAAGGACCTGCCGTCGGTCGTCACGCCGGAGGCGATCAAGGGCCTGAAGTTCGGTGACGAGGTCGAGGCGATCAACCGCACGGCGAATCTGCTCGACTTTTTCGGCGTCAAGGCCCAGATCGTGCTCATGCACCAGGGTGACAGCACCGAGCTCGAAGGCCCGAACGACTGCAAGGTCCTGCCGGGGCCGGCCACCGCGATCGCGAAGGCGGTGACCCCGAAGGTCGACGCGATCTTCACCGGCCACAGCCACCAGCAGTACAACTGTGTGATCAACGACCCGGCCGGCCAGCCGCGCCCGGTCATCCAGGGCGCGTCGTTCGGCCGGCTGCTGTCGGTCGTCGACCTCAAGATCAACCTGAAGACGCGCGACGTCGTGCGGTCGCAGACCAAGGCGTTCAACGAGATCGTCACGCGGACGGTCACGCCGGACCCGGCCGTGGCGGCGCTGGTCGCCGACGCCGTGGCGAAGTCCGGCCCGATCGCGAACAAGCAGATCGGCACCATCACCCAGGACCTGAAGGCGGCGGGCAACGCGGCCGGCGAGTCGGCGCTCGGCGACGTCATCGCCGACGCGCAGCTCGCGGGCACGCAGTCGAACAGCGCGGTCATCGCGATGACCAACCCGGGTGGCATCCGCGCCGACCTGAACTACGCGTCGTCGCCGGCCGGTGAAGGCGACGGCGTGGTGACCTACGGCGAGGCGTTCACCGTCCAGCCGTTCTCGAACATCATGCAGACGATCACGCTGACCGGCGCGAACCTCAAGAACGTGCTGGAGCAGCAGTGGGCGCCGGGCGTGAACCCGAAGTTCCTGCAGATCTCGAGCTCGCTGCACTACAGCTGGTCGGCGTCGGCGGCGCAAGGCTCGCGGGTCTCGAACATCACGGTCAACGGCACGCCGGTCGACCCGGCGGCGACGTACCGCGTGTCGGTGAACAACTTCCTCGCCGCCGGCGGGGACGGCTTCACCGAGTTCACCAAGGGCACCAACCTGGCCGGCGGACCGGTGGACCTGGACGCGCTGGTCGCGTACCTGGGCGCCCACCCGAACCTGGCCCCGCCCGCGGCGGACCGGGTCAACCAGCTGCCGTGATCCGGTTTTTCCAAGACGGCGGGCCGACAATGGACCCATGCCGACTTGGGAAGACGTCGTACGCCTGGCCTCGGAGCTCCCCGAGGCCGAGGCGTCGACCTGGTACCGCACGCCCGCGCTGAAGGTGGCGGGCAAGGGGTTCGCGCGGCTGCGCACCGAGGCCGAAGGCGGCCTGGTCGTGCTGTGCGGGCTCGACGAGAAGGCCGCGTTGCTGGATTCCGGCGACGCGGCCTTCTTCACGACCGCGCACTACGACGGGTACGGCTCGATCATCGTCGACCTCGACCGCGTGGACGTCGATCAGCTGCGTGAGCTGCTCGAAGACGCCTGGCGGCTGAAGGCGCCTCGCCGGCTCACGACTTGAGCTCGCCCTTGAGCATGCTCATCAGGATCATGTCGTGGCGCTCGCCGTCGGCCGCGACGAACGCCTCGCGGTGGCGGCCGTCTTCGGAGAAGCCGACCTTGCGGTAGACGTGCCGCGCGCGCTCGTTCTCGGCGACCACCCAGAGCGTGATCATGTGCAGCCGCATGGAGTTGAAGCCGTAGCGGCACATCAGGCGCAGCGCCTCGGTGCCGTAGCCGCCACCGTTGCGGTACTCGGGGTCCCCGATGTAGACGTCCAGCTCGGCGTTGCCGATCTCGGGTTCGGCGTCCCGGAGGTCGATGATGCCGATGAGCTTGCCGTCGGCTTCGATCCCGAGGACGACCAGCTCGTAGCTGTTGACCGGCCGTTCTTCGGCGCGCTTGCGGATCTGGGCGAGCGACCGCGGGTGGCTGTTGGTCATCCACCGGCCGACCTCGGGATCGTGGATCCAGCCGTGGATCTTCTCGGCGTCTTCCGGTTCCAGTGCGCGCAGCCGGACGAGTTCTCCTTCGAGCATCTGGCCATCGTGCCGGACTCCGCGGCGGGGTTCGCGCGATTTTCGGGTGACCCCGGCTCCGGCCGCCGGATGCCCCGGTGGTGGGATATGGCGCATGCCGACCGAGTGGCCGCTGCGCCAGGACCCGGAAGCGCCGGTGATCATCGCACTGGCTCTGGTGTACGACCCGGACGCGCTGGGGTTCGTCGTCCTGGACGACGAGGACGACTGGTTCATCAGCGACGGCACCGAGCTGTCCGACGACGTCGTCGTCAACCGCGAGAGCTTCGGCAAGATGTCGGTGCGCGAAGCCTTCGAGCTGCTCCCGCAGCTGGGCGCGCTGGCCGGCCTGCCGACGGGCATGGCCGCCGACTGGGACCCCGAGCGCCGCACGTGGCTGCTGTCGTCGGTGACCGGCTCCGACGACGAAGACGAGGACATCCGGCTGCTCAGCCAGCGCCGCGAGGCCTGGAAGTTCGCGGGTTCCCCGGACGACGAAGCCCAGATCAGCACCGGCCTGACCGAGATCCCGACCGGCCCGCAGCAGCCGGTCCGCGCGGTCCGCCAGGTCGTCCGCGAGCAGGACGGCACCTGGCTGTTCGTCGGCTTCGAGGTCCCCGAGGCGGAGGACTTCGAGGTCGAGGGCCTGGAGCTGGAGCACGTCGCGAACCTGTACCCGGACGTCCGGACGGTGCTGAAGGCGGCGCCGGGCCAGGTGTACGACCGCGAGACCCCGGACGCCGAGTGGGAGCTCGTCGAGGGCTAGACCCTGACCGGCAGGTGGAAGAGCCCACGGGTGATCGGGCTCGGCCACCAGTCGAGTTCGGCTTCTGGTCGGGAGAGCCGCGCGGTCGGCAGCCGGCGGAGCACCGTATCGAAGGCGACGTCAGCCTGCAAGCGGGCCAACGCGGCGCCGATGCAGAGGTGAGGCCCGGCGCCGAACGCGAGGTGCCGCCGGTCGGCAGCACGTCGTCCCGGTCGGAACGCGTCCGCGTCGTCGAACGCGGCGGGATCCCGGTTGGCCGCCAGCACCGAGACCAGGATCGGGTCGCCGGGCCGCATGACCTGCCCGCCGATCTCGACGTCTTCGGTCGGAAAACGCCAGGTCGCGTTCTGCAGCGGCGAATGCAGCCGCAGCGTCTCCTCGATGACGGCGGCGCGGTGGGCCGGGTCGGTCCGTGCTCGCGCGGCTTCTTCCGGATGGGTCAGCAGCGCGAGCGCGCCGGTCGAAATCAGCCCGACCGTCGTTTCGTGGCCGCCGATGAGGATCAGGAAGGCCGTCGACGTCACCTCGTCGGCGGACAGCGTGCCCGCCGACTCCTGCGCGACGAGGTCGCTGATCAGGTCGGTCCCCGGCGTCGCGCGCTTGGCGTCGACGACCTCGGTGACCAGCCGTTCCAGGACGTCGGTGGCTTCGCGGACCTTCGAGCCGTCGGTGTCGTCGGCCGAGTCGATGACCAGCGACCACTCGTGGACGTCCTCGCGGTACCGCTCCGGCACGCCGAGCAGGTCGCAGATGATCGCGATCGGCAGCGGGTAGGCGAGTTCGGTGACGAGGTCGCCGTGCCCGCGTTCCGCGATGGCACCGACCAGGTCGTCGGTCACCGTCCGGGCGCGTTCGCGCAGGTTCTCCATCCGGCGCGAGCCGAACGCGCCGGCGCACGCGCGGCGTAACCGCGCGTGGTCGGGTGGATCGGCGTTGATCATGTTCGACGCGAGCGACGGCCGGTGGTCGAGCGGCAGACCCATGCCGGAGCGCCGCCACTCGTCGTTGCCGGCGAACGGGCTCTTGACCAAGGCGGGGTGGTCGAGCGCCGCCACGGCGTCGTCGTACCGGGTGATCAGCCAGGCCCAGGTACCGGTCGGGAAGGCGAGCCGGTGCGGCGGTCGTTCGCGCAGCCACGCGTACGCGGGTGAGGGGTCGCGATCGAAGTCCGGACCGAACAGTGCGGGCTCTCCCATGCCTGCCACCTTGCCCGCGAAACTTTTCCGGTGACAAGTGTCCCGGCGCGCCTTCGCCCGTTCGTCCTTACAGTGAGAACCGGCGATCGGCGCCGGTTGAGGACCTGTGAGGAGCAGCCATGCCCCAGTACGCCGCGATCATCTTCGCCTCCGACGTCGACCCGACCAAGCCCGAGGCCGCGGACATGATGAAGGACTACGCCGAGTTCCACGACGGCGCCCAGGCCGTGATCCGCGGCGGCGCGGCGCTGTACCCGACCGCGACCGCGACGACGGTCCGCGTCACCGGCGGCAAGGGCGGCGACATCGTCACCAGCGACGGCCCGTACGCGGAGACGAAGGAAGCCCTGACCGGCTTCTACCTCATCGAATGCGCCGACCTCGACGAAGCCGTCAAGGTCGCGGCGCGCATCCCGGGCGCCTGGGACGGCGCGATCGAGGTCCGGCCGGTCGTCGACTTCGGCCAGTGACCCGCGCCGGGGACGCGGTCGCGCGGCTGGTCCGGGACGAGGGCACCCGGGTACTGGCCACGCTCGTCCGCGTCACCGGCAGCGTCGACCTGGCCGAGGACGCGGTCCAGGACGCCGTCGTGCGCGCGCTGGAGACGTGGCCGCGCGACGGCGTCCCGGGCAACCCGCGCGGCTGGCTGCTGGTGGCGGCCCGCCGTCGCGCGGTGGACGTCGTCCGCCGCGAAGCGAAGCGCCTCGGGAAGGAGGCGGACGCGATGCCCGCCTTCGACCCGTCCCCGGACCCGGTCTCCGTCCGCGACGACCTGCTGCGGTTGGTCTTCACGTGCTGCCACCCGGCGTTGTCGGTGGACGCCCAGGTCGCCTTGGCGCTTCGGACGTTGGGAGGTTTGTCGACAGCGGAGGTCGCCCGCGGCCTGCTGGTCCCCGAAGCGACGATGGCGAAGCGCCTGACGCGCGCGAAGCAGAAGATCGCCCAGGCCCGGATTCCCTACCGGGTGCCGTCTGCTCCGGAATTGCCTTCACGCTTGTCCGGCGTGGCGTCGACGGTGTACCTGATCTTCAACGAGGGCTACACGGGCCGCGAGTCGCTTCTCGCCGAGGGAGTCCGCTTGGCCCGGTTGCTGGCTTCGCTGATGCCGGACGAGCCGACGGCGCTGGGGCTGCTGGCGTTGGTGCTGCTGCAGGACGCCCGCCGCGCGGCCAGGTTTTTCGACGGGGTGCCGGTGTTGCTGGCCGACCAGGACCGTTCGCGGTGGGACTTCGAGCTGATCAAGGAAGGCGTGGCGCTGGTCGGAGTCGGCCTGCGCCGCACCCCATCGGTCCCGAACCCGTACGTGGTCCAGGCGGCGATCGCGGCCTGCCACGATTTGGCGCCATCGTACGAGGAGACGAACTGGGACGCGGTGATCTCCTGGTACGACGTGCTGTTGTCGATCCAGGACACCGCGGTGGTCAGGCTGAATCGCGCGGCGGCGGTGGCCGAGCGAGATGGGCCGTTGCAGGCTCTGGCTTTGCTGGATTCGCTACGCGAGCTGGAGGACTACCCGTGGTGGCACGCGTCTCGGGCGGAGTTGTTGCACCGCTTGGGTTCCGCGTCGGCGTCCGAGGCTTTGGAGCGTGCGGTGGAAACGGGACTTCCGGACGCGCACGCGGCGCATTTGCGGGGCCGGATACAAATAGAAAACCCCGGACACAATGCCCGGGGTTTTCGTGAGAGCGGATGACGGGAATCGAACCCGCGTATTCAGCTTGGGAAGCTGATGTTCTACCATTGAACTACATCCGCAGCGCGCCGCAAGCATACACGGCGGCGTGATCCCCTTGTCCAGACCCCTCCCTCCTTGACTCCTCCGCCGCAAGTGACAACACTTGTTGTCGACCTCGGAGGTGAGCGCCATGGATGAGCCCGAGCTGTTCCGCGAAGGCGGGTTCCGGCTGGCCCAGCGGCTGTTCATCGCCGGGGACATCCGGGGTGACGAACGTCAGGTCGCGCGGCTGCGGGAGTTCGCCCAGGTGCAGGACCAGCGCGCCGACGATGTCGTCGCCTGGATGGCGCGGCAGCCCAAGGGGCAGGGGCGGAAGCTCTTCGAGGACGCGCTGAAGGACGGCGTCAAAGAGGACGGGCCGCTCAAAGTCTTCTTCGACGAGGTCGACGCGAAGCCCTACTGGGTCGACGACGAACGGCTCGAGCGCGGGGCCAAAGCCATCACCCGAGCCGGTTTGCTCGGCCTCTTCCCGCTCGGCGACATGTCTCTGATGGGCGGCTACCTCGCGTCCCGCGCCACGAAATCGCTGGTCGGAACCGGGGCGATCGAGTACCAGGCCACGCGACGGCTCGTCGAGACCGCCGCCTGGTGGATCGACGTCACCACGCCCGGCGCCCTCAAGCACGGCGAGCAGGGCTACGCCTCCGCTCTGCGCATCCGGGTCGTGCACGCCCACGTGCGCGCCGCCATGAACCGGCGGGAGGACTGGGACTACGACGCCTGGGACCGGCCCGTCAACCAGGTGCAGACCGCCGGCACCCTGCTGCTCTTCTCCCTCGTCTACGTCTTCGGCACGCAGCTGCTCGGCCTCCGCTACTCCGCCCGCGAGCGCGGCGACATCCTGCACCTCTGGCGCTACATCGGCTGGCTCATGGGTGTCGACGACGAGCTCCTGCCCACCTCCGAAGAGGACGCCTGGCGCCTCCTCTGGCTGCTCGCCGCCACCGAGTTCATCCCGGACGACGACTCCAAGCGCCTCGCCAAGGCGCTCATCGCGGCCAACGCGGCCGTCGGCGAAGGGCGCGGCGCCGTCGGGAAGGTGCTGTCGCACGTCTCCGTCGCCGTGCACTCGTCGATCAGCCGGCTCGTGCTCGGGAAGACCAACGCCGACTTCCTCGGGCTGCCGAACGACCCCGTCGCGCAGGCCGCGATCGTCGCCGTCGCGGGAGTCAACTTCGCCGCCGAGACCGTGCGGCGGTTCATCCCCGGGGCCACCGCGCTGCAGGAACGGATCGGCGAGGCCGGGCGCCGCGGGTACGTGAAGCGGCTCGAGAAGATCTTCGCGCCCGATACGACCTACGCGCAGCACATGTGGGCGGCCTGACCCCACCGGATAGGCTTCCGCCCGTGCTGCTCAGTGACCGTGACCTCCGCAAAGAGCTCGAAGCCGGCCGGCTCGGCATCGACCCCTTCGACGCCGGCATGGTCCAGCCGTCCAGCGTCGACGTCCGGCTCGACCGGTACTTCCGCGTCTTCAACAACAGCAAGTACACCCACATCGATCCGCAGCTGCAGCAGGACGACCTGACCTCGCTGGTCGAGAAGGAGGGCGACGAGCCCTTCGTGCTGCACCCGGGCGAGTTCGTCCTCGGCTCGACGTTCGAGCTCGTCACCCTGGCCGACGACCTCGCCGGCCGCCTCGAAGGCAAGTCGTCGCTCGGCCGGCTCGGGCTGCTCACGCACTCGACCGCGGGGTTCATCGACCCGGGCTTCTCCGGGCACATCACCCTGGAACTGTCGAACGTCGCGAACCTGCCGATCACGCTCTGGCCGGGCATGAAGATCGGCCAGCTGTGCATCTTCCGGCTCTCCAGCGCGGCCGAGTTCCCGTACGGCTCGAGTGAGGCCGGGTCCCGCTACCAGGGGCAGCGCGGCCCGACCCCGAGCCGGGCGTACAAGAACTTCCACCGCGTCGACACCTGGCGCTAAGCCGCGATCTTCTCGTTCCAGTCGGTGCGGTGGTCCCACATGAAGGCGTTCGGGTCCTCATCGAACGGCTTCGAGAACACCCGCTTGATGAAGAAGTCACGGATGACGCGCCCGACCGGGCCGATCACCTTCTGGTCTCCGTTGCGCTTTCCAGCCGCGACCACGGCTTCGACGCGCTCGCGCCGCAGACCCTCGTAGGTGGCCAATGCCTGTGAGACGTCCGGCACGTCGCGCAGGCACTTGCCCAGCGTGACGGCGTCTTCGATGGCCATCGACGCGCCCTGGCCCGCCGCCGGTGACGTCGCGTGCGCCGCGTCGCCGATGATCACCATGCGGCCGCGGTGCCAGACCGGGACCGTCGGGAAGTCGAACGTCGGCCACGCCGGGTAGACGTCGCGGGTCGCGCGGATGATCTCCGTCGCCGGTGTCCGGTCGCGTGCCACCAGGTGCAGCAGCTCGGCGCGCAGTTTCTCGCCGGCCAGGCTCGCCAGCTCGGACGTCGTCGGCTCGGTCTTGCGGGCCGGGTTCGCGAACCACCAGACGCTGCCGTCCTTCGGGTTGACGACGTGGCAGAAGAAGACGCGCTTGCCGAACACCATGTTCAGCACGCCCGGCTCGTCCGGCAGGGTCAGGCCTTCGGCGAAGCCGCCGGTGTTGAGCAGCGGCACGTACCGCGGCGCCGGCGCGTCCGGGTCGATGATCGTGCGGACGCGCGACCGGAGCCCGTCGGCGCCGATCAGGAGGTCGCCGGTTTCGTGTGAGCCGTCCGAGAAGTCGGCTCTGACCTGGGAAGACGTCTGGCTCGCGCCGATCAGGCGTTTGCCGTACTCGGCGTGGATCCCGCGCCGGGCGGCTTCGTCGCGCAGGGCGACGTAGAGGTCGGAGCGCAGGACGGTCTGGCTCACCGTGCCGTCCTCGAGCGTGCCGCCGAGGGTGAACTCGGTCAGCCGGGTGCCGTTGCCGAGCCCGATCGACATGCGCGGCGAGTCGAAGCCCGTGCTCTTGACGACGTCCTTGAGGCCCAGCGGCAGCAGCGCGTCCAGGCCGTTCACCGCCAGCGTGAGGAACGCCCCGACGCCCTCCGCGCCCCGGTCGTACGCCTCGAACAGCACCGGTTCGTGCCCGGCTTCGTGCAGGGCGATGGCCGTGATCGTGCCCGCGATGCCGCCCCCGATGATCAGTGCCTTGGTCATCTCGTTCGTCCCCTCGAATCTCTTAGAAACTAATTCGTTCTGTCGAACTAAAGAGTGGGCTAGGCTGGGGCCCGTGTCAAGCGAGCGAGCGCACCTGGTCGAAGAAGTCCTGCTCAGGTCCCGGGAGCTGTCGACGGAGACGGTCATGTTCCACACCGCCATCTCCGAGACGCGGGGGCTGTCGGCGGTCGACAGCAAGGTCCTGGACTACCTCGCGCGGTTCGGGCCGCAGACGCCGAAGGATCTTGCGCGGCTCTCCGGCCTGGCGCCCGCGTCGGTGACCGCGATGATCGACCGGCTGGAGCGCAAGGGCATCGTCGACCGCCGGCCGCACCCCGACGACCGCCGCCGCGTCCTCATCGCGTTGGACGAACAGGCCATCGCGAGCGGCGTGCACCTCTGGGACAACCTCGTCAAGCGCATGTACGAGCTGTGCGACCGCTACACCGACGACGAGCTCCGCACGGTGATCGGGTTCGTCGAGGGCGCCACCGCCCTCACCCACGAATCGACGGCGAAGCTGACCGGCTCCACGGACGGGTGAGAATCGGCGCGTAAACCCCTCACTCGTGCCAGGCTCCGAAAGGTCGTCCCGGCCCCCGGAGGTAGCGAGGAATGCGGTTGTCCACTGGACCGCTTCGCTGGGTTCTCGTTCTGGCCATGATCATTTCGGTTTCGGCGCTGACGCCGGCGGCCGGTGCGGCCGGCGCCCCACCCTTCGCGGTGGGCTACGACGACGTCGTCTACGGCGACTTCCTGTACGCGGGCAACGGCGTCCTGCGCTGCCCGGTCGTCGCCGACCACGCGCCGGCCGCCGGCCCGGTCGACACGCCCGCGGCGTGCGCGAACACCGCGGACCGCAAGGACACCCTCGTCAACGACGACTTCTTCATGCAGTGGGCCGACGTCGACGCCGACCCGGGCACGTTCGACTCCGCCAGCGCGTCCGTGCGCATCCCGCCCGGCGCGCGAATCGTGTTCGCCCGCCTGAACTGGGCGGGCAACACGACCGGGACGACGTGCGGTCTCCGGGAGGGTGCTCCCGCCGTTCCGCCGCCCGGGAATCCCGCGACGCAGAACGTCCGGCTTTCCGTGGGCAGCGCGAAATCCGTCGACGTGAAACCGTCGGCGTTCGCCGGAGAGGGCCCGTACTACTCCGCCCACGCCGACGTGACCAGCCAGTTCGCGGGCGCGCCGACCGGCGCCGCGCTCGACGTGACCGTCGGAAACGTCTGGGCCCCCAAGGGTTTCGACTGCGCCGGCGGCTGGTCGGTCGCCCTGGTCTACGCGTATCCCTCGCGCAACCCCGACTTCGCGCCGAACAAGCGCAAGGTCGTCGTCTACGACGGACACGTCCGCCAAGCCACCGACGTCCCCACGGAAACGACGATCACCGGCTTCCGCGCGGCGGCCGCCGACGCGCACATCGGCGTCACCGCCTACGACGGCGACTGGGGTGGCTCCGGCGACCAGTTCCTGGTCGACGGCGCCCCGGCCGCCGAGCCCGCGACCGGCGGGACGTCGAACTTCTTCATCTCCAACGCCGACAACGCGGCCGCGCCGGGGGTGAAGAACAACTTCAGCGTGGACGCCAAGGCGTTCGACGTCGACACCATCCCCGCGGGCGCGACGAGCGCGAAGCTCGCCTTCGTCACCAGCGGCGACGCCTACCTCGCGCAGAACATGGCGTTTTCCGTGCCGGTGCCGGAACTCCAGGTCGCCTTGCGCGCGGCGCACCCGAAGGCGCACGCCGGCGAGCCGGTGACGTTCGCCGTCGCCGTGACCAACCCCGGCAGCGTCGCGGCGTCCGGCGTGCAGGTCGCCGACGAAGCCGTCCCGGCCTGCGCCAAGCCACTTGGCACGCTCGCCCCGGGCCAGACGGTCACCTACGACTGCACCGGCCCCGCCCTGGCCGACGACTTCACGAACACGGCGAAGGCGACCGGCACGAGCGCGCTCGGCGACGCTCTCGACGGCGACGCGACCGCCGCCATCGACGTCGTGCACCCGGCGTTGGGCATGACGAAGACCGCCGACAAGCCCGCCTACCGCGCCGGCGACACCGCGACCTTCACGATCAAGGTCACGAACACCGGCGACGTCGGGCTTTCCGGCCTGCGCGTCACCGACCCGAAGGCGCCTTCGTGCGACCTCACCGGAGCGCTCGCGCCGGGCGAAAGCCGCACGACGACGTGCGCGGCGAAGGCCCCGATCGCCGACGGCGTCAACACCGCGACCGCGACCGCCGCCGACGAGCTCGGCCGGCAGGTCAAGGCCGGCGCGGACGCACCCGCGCCGACGATCGCGCCCGCCGTCGAGGTCACCAAGACCGCGGACCGGCCGGTGATCCACGCGGGTGACGCCGTGACGTTCTCCGTCGCGGTCAAGAACACCGGCGACAGCCCGCTCGCCCCGGTGAAGGTCACCGACGACACGACGACGTCGTGCTCGCACGTTTTCGACGGCCTGGCCGCGGGCGCGACCCGGACGTACACGTGCACGGCGAACCCGTCCACGACGACGACCTCGCACGTGACCGCCACCGGCACCGACCTCGCAGGGCAGCAGGTGGCCGCCACCGCGTCGGCGACCGTCACGGTGATCACCCCGGCCCTGACGCTCACGAAGGACGCCACGCCCGGCGTCGTCCGCCCCGGCGACCCGATCACGTTCACGATCACGGTCACCAACGCCGGCGACGCACCGCTGACCGAGGTCGCCGTCACCGACGACCGCACGCCGGCGTGCGCGCGGACGATCGGCGCCATGCCGCCACGGGGCACGCAGACGTACACCTGCACCGCGCCGGCCCCACCGGACGACTTCACCAACACGGCGGCCGCGTCCGGCAAGGACCAGCTCGGCCGCACGGTGAAGGTCACCGACGACGCCGTGGTCGACGTGATCCACCCGGCGGTGGCGCTCGCCGCGCAGGCTTCGCCCGCCGCGGTCCGCGAAGGCGACACGGTGACGTGGACGATCACCGCCACCAACACGGGCGACGTGCCGCTGACCGGCGTGACGATCGCGGACGACCAGGTCGCGGGGTGCGCGAAGCCGCTCGGGACGCTTCAGCCACGGGCGGCCTCGACGTACACGTGCACGACGGTCGCGGGTGCCACCGGCTTAACGAACAAGCCGGCCGTGACGGGCACGGACCCGACGGCCCGGCCGGTGACGGCGAGCGCGGAGGCCGCGTTCGCCGTGCAACACCCGGGCGTGGCGATCACCGCCGAGGTCACGGACGGGCCGTTTCGCGAGGGCGACGCGGTGCCGCTGCGCATCACGGTGCGCAACACCGGTGACGTGCCGCTGACCGGCCTGCGGGTCACGGACTCGCAGGGGCCCGCCGCGCGGCCCGCAGGCGCACCAGGCACCAGCCAGCGTGCTGGCGCCCCGGCGACGGGTGCGCCAGGCAGCAGCCAGGCCGCAGGGGCACCAGGCACCGGCCAGCCGACGGGTACGCCAGGCAGCAGCCAGGCCGCAGGCG